>CAZIZE010000076.1:0-36365 GCA_964543655.1 uncultured bacterium | reverse complement strand
ATACAGGTGAAAATGGTGGAGAGTAGGCAAGATCAAGGTTAAAAACCTCTTTAATTGTCATTTTGTTAGAAATGATAGTAGCCCAAACATCAATCCTTTTTACTGCATATATAGGACCTACAAGTTGTGCACCTAAAACTGTTCCTGAATCTTTGTCTAAAATTATAAATGATTTGATTTTCTCTGCACCTGGATAATATCGTGCTTTTGTTTTGCTGATTAAATCAAATTTTACAGCATTAAAATTGTTCTTCAATGCCCTATCAAGTGTTATACCACTCCTTGCAATTCCAATATCAAAAATTTTAGTAATAGCTGTTTCACATACACCTGGAAATTTTTCTTTTTTCCCTGAAATATTCAATCCTGCAAGCATTCCTTCTCTATTTGCTTTTAGCGCTAAGGGAGTATACACCTTTTCACCGGTAATTATAGAAAAAGTTTCTGTGCAATCTCCTGCTGAAAAAATATTTTCATAATTAGTCAAAAGATATTCATTTACAGATACTGATTTCTTAATACCAAGATTAATTCCAGAATCTAATAGAAACTGGGTATTAGGAACAACACCAATTGCAAGCAAAACAAAGTCAAATGATAATATATTTTGCTCAGTGATAACCTGAACTTTTCCATTGTTATCCTTTATCATTTTAATTTTTTCATTTAAATGCAAGGTAATATCTTTACTTTTCATTTCAGATAAAATTGCATCTGACACTTCTTTTTCAAAAATTTTGCTTAATGAATCACGCCTATGAATTAGATGAGTCTCAAGCCCTTTGGAATGAAATGCCTCCACCATTTCAATAGCAATAAACCCACCTCCAATAACAGCAACTGAATTAGGAGAGTTATTTTTTATGAACTTCTCTATTTTTTTAGTGTCATATAGATTATTAATAGTGAAAACCTTATTAGAATTAATGGGGAAGTCGCCCATATTAGGGGAAGCTCCTGTTGCTATAACTAAGTAATCATAATCTTCTTCAAATATCTTTCCATCTATATTTACCTGCACAATATTTTCATCTGGCAAAATTTTTATAACTTCTGAATTTAGTTTTAGATCAATCCCTCTGTCATTAATAAAAGTCTCAGGTTTAATCTCTATAAGTGACTCAAAATGAGAAACTGCACCTTGAATATAGTATGGCATCCCACAAGCTGCATAAGAAACATACTTACCTTTTTCAAAAACTTTTACATGCCAATCCTTTTTTTGCCTTTTAATCTGACTTGCTGCACTCATTCCAGCAGCATCACCACCAATAATTACAACTTTTTTACTCATTATATACACTCCTTAATGTGCTGCTTCATAGATTTTTTGAGGAACACTTATTCCAGCTTTTATAAACATCTGTCTAAGTTCATCTGGATTGGTTGATTTGTAAAATGCTGACTCAAGTGTTATTTTACCAGATTTATACAGTCCAAATAGAGATTGATTTAATGTTTGCATTCCAAATGTAGACTGGCCAATCTGCATTTGTGAATAAATCTGATGTAATTTATCTTCTCTAATTAAATTCCTGATAGCAGGTGTTGGGATTAAAATTTCAAGAGCCATAACCCTTCCTTTGCCAGATGCTTTAGGAATCAATGTCTGACATAAAACCCCTTCAAGAACAAATGAGAGCTGAGTTCTAACTTGTTGCTGTTGGTGAGGGGGAAAAACATCTATTATTCTGTTAATAGTTTGCACAGCAGAATTGGTGTGTAAAGTTGCAAATACAAGGTGTCCAGTTTCTGCAACTCTGAGCGCTGTTTCTATTGTCTCTAAATCTCTTAATTCACCAACCAGAACAACGTCAGGGTCTTGCCTGAGAGAGTATTTAAGGGCATTGGCAAAACTCTGTGTATCTGCAAAAACTTCTCTCTGGTTAACTACACATTGCTTATGATTGTGAATAAACTCTATAGGATCTTCAATTGTAATAATATGCTCTTTCCTTTCACTGTTAATTGTGTCAATCATTGTAGCAAGTGTTGTAGATTTACCAGAACCAGTTGGTCCAGTAACAAGAATCAAACCATTTGGCCTTTTGGTAAGGTCTTTAACAACAGGTGGTAGCCCAAGCTGCTCGAATGTCAAAATTTTATATGGAACTACCCTGAAAACCCCTGCAACTGCACCTTTTTGCATAAAAACATTTGCTCTAAAACGGCTTAATCCTTTTATTCCAAATGAAAAATCCATCTCCATATTCTCTTCAAATTTATGCTTTTGTGCATCAGTCATAACACTGTAAATTAAAGTCCTTGTATCCTTACCGGTTAAAGGTGGATAGTCAGATAATGGCTCAATTTCTCCGTCAACTCTAACACATGGTGGTATTCCAACTGTAAGGTGAAGGTCTGAACCACCAATTTCTACAAGTTTTTTTAGTAAGTCTATAAATTTAATGTCCTTTTTTACTCCATCTTCCATATAATCCCCCTTTATTTGATATTAAATAATTTCTAATTGAAAAAGTTGCTAAAGTCAAGAATTAAACTATTGACAAAAAACTCAATCATCTATAATTGTTATTTATGAAACAGAGCCTATTTAGAAAAATTCTTTTCTTAATAATTGTTTTCAGTTTAATCCCTTTTATATTTATCAATTTTTACTACTATTACAATTTAAAGAAAATTAGCAGTTACGCTATTAATAGAAGTAAATTAGAGCTTGATAAAAAAGCAATAGAATCACTGATTACTCAAGCAACAAATATAGCAGATAAAATTTCACAATTTCTTTATAGCTGTGTAAATGATTTAAATGATCTAACTCTTGTAACACCCCTACCAGAAAAATATCTAAAATTTTCAATGAATCATGAGAAAGAGGTGTATGTTAGGGAACCCACTTTTTCTGGTAACTATTTTTTAGAAAAAAAATATTTGCCAATCTATAAAAAGATTTTTTACCTTTCAAATACAGGAACACCGATTATTAAAATAGAAAATAATTGCATTGTTAAGCCTGAATTAAAAGATATTTTAATAAAAAAAGTTATTCAAAAAAAATTAATAAAATTAAACAATGGCCAGATATTTATATCTCATCTTCTTGGATATTATGTTTCAAAACCTGAGCAATTGGCAGGTGCAGAATCACCAGAAAAGGCAATTGGTGGCAAAAAATATAATGGATTTTACATTTTTGCAAAAAAAACAGGTAATAATATTATTTTGTTATGTCTTAATGCAATTCACATAATGGAATTTGTTATGCATGTATTGCCAAATTCCAATAAATTTATAGATTATCCAGTTTATTCATCTGGTAATTACGCTTTTTTGGTTGATGATGAAGGGTGGACAATAGCTCATCCAAAGCTTTGGGATATAAAAGGTTATTCTAAAAATGGTACTCTGATTCCACCTTATTCAAAGAATACTCCAGTTAATTTAATCAAAAAAGGGATTATCCCCTTTAATTTAAAAACAGCAGGGTTTATACATAAAAATTATCCTATTGTTTTGATAAAATTAAGAAAAAGGGAAACTGGTTTTGTTAATACCACAAATATAGGTGGTATTAATAAGGTTATGGCTTTTGCTCCAATCTTTTTTAATGTTGGAGATTACAAAAAATATGGAATTTTTGGTGGTGTTACTATAGGTGCAAAAGTTGATGATTTTCATAAAGAAGCTATAGAAACTCAGCAGGTTATTTATAAAGAATTTTATTCAATTAAAAACAATATTGTTATTGTTACTTTTATTATTATTTTATTCATTATTTTAGGCTCATTCTATTTTACACTTCAACTCACTTCACCTATAATTATGTTATCAAGAAGATTTGTTGAGCTTGGTAAGGGTAATCTTGAAAATATTAAAGTGAAGTTTTCTCAAAAAGATGAAATAGGTGTTTTGGGAAGAGAGTTTAATAAAATGGTTGATTTGATTAAAGAAAATAATGAAAAATTGTCATCTACCATAAAGCAGCTTGAGAAATCAAAATATGAACTTGAATTTAAAGTTAATTTACTTGATGGATTGAGAGAATTTTTTACAAGGTTTAATTACCACTCTAAACTAAATGAAATTTTAAACTCCTTTCTTTTTATTGGGAAAAAAATTTTTAAATACAATTTTGCAATTATTACAATATTTGAGAATATGGAATTTAAAATAGGTTTTATAGAACCAAATGAAAATTCATTTAAACTGTCAAATCCAATAATTATTGATGAAGATGTAAAGGGTGTTTATATAATTCATAGAGTTGGTGAAGATTTTTCTAAAGATGAAATAAAAAATTTTGAAATTTTTTCCCTGAGTATATCAAAATTCCTTGAAAATCTAAAACTTTACTCAGAAATTATTAAAGAGAGAAATTTTATAGAAAACATTTTTAAAAATATGATCAATGGACTTATTTATATTAATCAAGATGGATATATTACCCATATTAATGATATGGCATGTAATCTATTTAATTTAATTCAGAAAGATGTTGTTGGTAAAAAGTTTAGAGAAGTTTTCAAAGATAATCCAACTTTAATAAATCTATACTTTGATACAATTAAAGGTGAAAAATTTATGGCTTATGAAGTTAAATATGGCGATAGATATCTTGGATTCAGCTCTTCTTTAGTTGAAAAAGATAACGGCGTTATAATGATTTTCAGAGATGTTACTGAGAAAAAGATTACAGATGAAAATCTCAAAAGACTTGATAGATTTGTTTCAATGGGACGGCTTGCAGCAGGTATTGCACATGAAATTAGAAATCCATTAACAGGGATAAATTTACTCCTTGAAGATTTGCACGACCAGCTTCAAAGGGAAGATAGAATATTGATTAAAAAAGCACTTGATGAAATAACAAGATTAGAAAATATTGTATCAGAGTTACTTGATTATGCATCTCCTGTAAAAGAGACACAATCTGAAACCAATCTATCTGAGGTTATTGAAAGCTCTCTATTTTTTATAAAAAAGCAGGCAAAACAGAAAGGAATTACAATAAAAACAAATTTTAAATTTAGAGGTTCAATACTTTTAGCACAGGAGAAAATGAAACAGGCCTTTATCAATATTTTAATTAATTCACTTGATGCAATTGAAAATAGAGGAGAGATTGTTATCAATACATTTGAAAGCGATAACTACGTAATTATTGAATTTATAGATAATGGTTCTGGAATTAGTGAAAGCAATCTAAAATATATTTTTGACCCATTTTTTACAACTAAAAAACAGGGTACAGGTCTGGGACTTTCCATTACACAAAATATTATAATAGAGCATAATGGAACAATTGAAATAGAATCAGAACAAGGAAAAGGAACTAAAGTTATTATCAAATTAAATAAATAGATTTAAGATTTTCAGTTTGGAGTTCTGCTGGTTGGTAGTTTAAAGATTTGAAATTTCGTAAAACTAATTAATACAATTTTCTACTTAAAATGACATTTACAATATCCTGAAGTTGTTGTTATCAAGGTATCTTTCAACATTGAATTATAAGCTTTGAACCGTGAACTTGTATAAGTGAGGATTTCAGATTTCAATATTTGAATTTTGATGCTATATAGTTTAATTTTTAATATTAACTGTTGAACCATCTACTCTAAAACTTTAGAGGAGGTTTAAGTGACAAAAATTTTAATAGTTGATGATGAAGAATTAATCAGAATAACAGTAAAGAAAATTTTAAAAGAGGAAGGCTACAATGTTGATACAAGTGAAACTGGAAGTTTGGCAATTGAAAAATTTTTAAAAAACCAGTATGACCTTGTACTCCTTGATATAAATCTTCCTGATATTAATGGATTGGATGTTTTAAAAGAATTAAAAAAGATAAATCCAGATGTTTTAGTGATAATTGTTACAGGCTATGCATCTATTGAAGATGCTGTACAGGCAATTAAGCTTGGAGCATATGATTATATTGAAAAACCTTTAAAAAAGAATACTATTAAATTAATTGTAAAACTTGCAATAGAAACACAGAGCTTAAAAAAAGAAGTAAAAATATTACAGCAGAAAAGCCTTTCTGAATTTGATGAAATAAATTTTATTGGTAAAAGCCCTTATATTATTAGAATAAAAAAACAGATAAAAGAAATTGCCAATCATGATGAGGCTACTGTTCTAATTACAGGTGAAAGCGGTACAGGAAAAGAGCTTGTAGCAAGAGCAATCCATTATTTTAGCCCGCGAAAAGATAACCCCTTTGTTGCTATAAATTGTGCTGCTTTACCAGATAATTTACTTGAATCTGAGCTTTTTGGATATGAAAAAGGTGCTTTTACAAACGCTTTTAATAGAAAAACTGGAGTAATTGAATCAGCAAACAATGGAACCCTGTTTCTTGATGAAATAGGTGATATGGATATTAGCATGCAGAGTAAGCTTTTAAGATTTCTTGAAAATAAAACATTCAGAAGAATTGGTGGAAATAATGAAATAGAAGTTAATGTTAGGATAATATCTGCAACCAATAAAAATCTCAATCAATTAATTTCAGAGGGGAAGTTTAGAGAGGATCTTTTTTACAGATTAAATGTTTTTCCTATTCATATACCTCCTTTAAGGGAGAGGAGAGAAGATATTGTTCCACTATCTTACTATTATTTAAAATTTTTTGCACATAAATATAAAAAGAATATTGAAAAAATAAATAATTTAGTGATAGATAAGTTTCTCTCATATAGCTGGCGTGGAAATGTCAGAGAATTAAAAAATATTATGGAAAGACTGGTTATTTCATGTGCAGGTAATGAAATAAATATAGATAATTTACCAGAGGAATTAAACAGATTTGATATAATGAACTTTTTTGATATATCAAAATTTGATATACCTGAATCTGGTATATCTATTAAAGATATAGAAGCAAAATTAAACATTGCTTTAATAAAGAAGGCATTAGAAATTGCAGATGGGAATATATCGAAAGCTGCAAAATTATTATCTTTACCAAGAGAGACTTTAAGGGATAGAATTAAAAAATACAATATTAAACTATAGGCAACTTTAATGAAAATTACAACAGCAATTATAACATTTAATGAAGAAAGCAATATTAAAGAGTGCATTGAAAGTGTTAAAAATTTTAGTGATGAAATTCTTGTAGTTGACTCTAAGAGTAGTGATAAAACAGCCAATATTGCAAAAGAATTAGGAGCAAAAGTAATTGTGAGAGATTGGCCAGGTCATGTAAAACAGAAGCAGTTTGCTGTGGATAGTGCTGAAAACGATTGGATTTTTTCAATTGATGCAGATGAGAGAGTTAGCAAAGAGCTTGAAAGCAAGATTTTGGAGATAAAAAAGAATTTTGATAAATGGGAAAGATTTAAAGCATTCTATGTTAATCGAAGGAACTATTATTTAAATAGATGGATAAAATATGGTGGCTGGTATCCAGAAAAAAGAATAAGGTTTTTTCATAAAAAATTTGCCAGATGGAGTGGTACTGACCCACATGATAAAGTTGTTCCAATAGGTAACTGTGATGTTTTTGATTTAAATCTTGATATTATTCATTATCCATACAAAGATGTTACGCATCATTTTAATACAATTAACTCCTACTCAACAATTGCTGCTGAAGAAAATATAAAAAAAGGAAAAAAAGTTTATTTTCCAATGTTAATTTATAAGCCTGGATTTAAATTTTTCAGAGATTACTTCTTAAAAAAAGGTTTTCTCATGGGGAAGGTAGGTTTTATCCATGCTACAATGGGTGCTATCTCTGTTTTTATGAAATATTTAAAAACTTATGAAAAGAGCAAAAAATTTTAAAATTATTTTCTAAAAAAATGTTTAAGGTATGAAACAAGAGGCGCCAAGCTGCTCCTATCTTTTGCTGAAATTGATATAGCATTGTATCTATTATTGATATTTTCCACAATATCTTTTTCAACTTTATCTATTTTATTAAATACTAACACCTGAGGAACATTTTCAGCTCCAATATCTTTTAATATATTTTCAACTACATCAATGTTTGCAGCAAAGTTTTCATCTGAAATATCTACTAAATGAATTAAAAGATTTGAATAAGCAAGCTCTTCAAGAGTGGATTTAAAAGCATCAAGCAAAGTTTTTGGTAGATTTTTAATAAAACCAACAGTATCAGTAATAATAATTTCTCTGTTATTTTCAAGGAAAAAACGCCTGCTAAAAGTATCAAGAGTTGCAAAAAAAAGATTTTCAACAAAAATATCACTTTTGGTCAAACTATTCAATAATGTTGATTTTCCAGCATTGGTGTAGCCAATAATTGATGCTACAGGAATATTTTGTTTTGCCCTTCTCCTTCTTAAAATATCCCTTTTTGTAGAAATTTTTGACAATTCTTTTTCAATTGTTTTAATTCTATTTTTAATTCTTCTTCTTTCAACCTCTGCAATAGTCTCTCCAGGTCCCTTTAGCCCTATTCCACCTCTTATCCTTGATAATGCTTCAGCTTTATCTGCTACTCTTGGAAGGAGATATTTTAATTTGGCAAGCTCTACTTTTAACTTACCCTCTCTGCTAAAGGCTCTTCTTGCAAAGATATTGAGAATGAGAGTGGTTCTATCAATAACCTCTATATCTGCAAAGCTTGCAATAAACTTTGCCTGAGCAGGTGTAAGGTCATGGTAGAAAATAATTTTTCTTGCATTCTTTTCTAATGATTTTATTATTAATTCTTTAAATTTTCCTTTTCCTAAAATCAAAGATGGATTGATTTTATTAATACGTTGGATAACATGGTCAACTACATTATAATTAGCAGCTTTAGCAAGATTTATTAGCTCTTGCATCTCTTCTTCAAGGAGATATTTTGATTTTTTACCAGCATTAACAAGTAGAACATTATCATTATCTGTAGATTTGACTATTCCTGAAAACTTTAAAATTTCATTTTCCAGTAAAGAAATTTCATTAAAAAAGTCTATATTTAAATTTTTTACTGAGCCTGAATATACAATTTTATTACTATTTTTACCATTAACAATATCTATTCTTGATATTTCAATGTTTTCTGGCAAACCATTATCTGAAACAGTAATGGAGCATATAAAATCGAGCCTCAAATATGCAAGGTCAGTTATATCATCATAGTCAAGCCCTTTGCTATGAAGATGAGTGTGCAGAGCTGAAATACCTCTAAGGTTAAATCTATTTAAATGAAATTCATAAAAAGTTGGCCATAAAATTTCTCGTTCATTTCCAATAATAATATATTGCAAATTACCTTTTCTATCAATAACAACACCAATTTGCTTGAATATTTCTCTGGAAATTTTACTAATCGTATTTAACAGAGTTAAAGAAAAGAGCTGATTATGAGGAATTTTTCTTTTGAAAAGATTAGTAAGTTTCTTTTTCTGAAAAGGGTTGAGAAACTTTGTGTTACCTATTATTTGAGCCATTTAATAAATTCTTTTTTCAGGGATAACCCCTCTAACACCTCCTCTTGGATTTTCAATATCACCTTTATAACGAGGTATAAGATGAATGTGTAGATGAAAAATAGTCTGGCCAGCATATTTGCCTACGTTAACACCAATATTGTAACCGTCTGGTTTAAAATTTTTATCTAAAAATAACTTTGCATCATTTAGTAAATCAAAAAGCGCATCTCTTTCTTGAGTTGTTGCATCAAAAAAATTGTCAAAATGTCTAAATGGTATTATCAACAAATGTCCTTTATTTACTGGAGAGTTATCAAAAATAGCAAAACAAAATTTATTTTTCATTAATATTTCAAGGTTTTCCAAATTACAAAATGGACAATTCATAGTTATTTTTAACATAACATTAATTTAATGTCTATAAATTATTGTGGGTTAGTATTTAAAAATAAATCAAATTTTCATTAATATAATATTCTTCAGAATTAAAAAAGTTTGAATAATAATTAAAATTTTATACAGAAATGATTGAATCAATATTAGGAAAATACAAAATTCTGAACACTCTCTTAAACACTAATTAATATTATATGCATTTGTAATTTCATACAATCTCTTTACTTCTCTATTATTTAGATAACGCCACTCTCCCTCTTTTAAACCATTTAAAGTTATTGTGGCAAATTTTATTCTTTTCAATTCAATTACAGGGTGGTTGATACATTGAAACATTCTCTTTACCTGCCTCTTTCTGCCTTCTTTAATTTCAAGTTCTACTATGCTATAGTAATTACTTATTTTTATAAGCTTAGTTTTAGCAGGCAAAGTTTTTTTGCCATCATCAAGGATTACACCCTTTTCAAGCTTTTTTAAGGATTCCGTTGATACTTTACCTTTAACTTTAACAATATATGTTTTACTAACTTTATATTTAGGATGAATCAATCTGTTCGCAAGCTCTCCATCATTTGTAAGTAGAATAATCCCCTTTACATCATAGTCAAGTCTGCCCACAGGATAAACTCTTGCCTTAATACCTTTTAATAGGTCAGTTATTATTTTTCTGTTAAAATCATCTTTTAAAGTGCATAAAACATTGGCTGGCTTATTAAGAGCTATATAGATTTTGCTTTCTATTGTAACTGGCTTGTTATTGACTTTTATAATATCTGTTTCTGTATTAATATTAAACCATGGTTCTTTAATTATCTTACCATTAACCTCAACTTTTCCATTAAAAATAAGCTCATCACATTTTCTTCTTGCACCAATTCCACATTGTGCAAGAAATTTATTTAATCTCATTATTCACCAAGATAAGCTTTTTTAATATCTTCATTGTCAAGAAGCTCTTCAGCTTTACCTTCAAGCTTTATTTCACCTGTCTCAAGAACATAAGCCCTGTGAGAAATTTTAAGAGCCATATTTGCATTTTGCTCAACTAACAGAATGGTACCACCTTCTCTATTTATTTCAAGAATAATATCAAAGATAAGCTCTACAATTTTTGGTGCTAAACCAAGTGATGGTTCATCAAGAAGTAACACAGATGGTTTTGACATTAATGCACGTCCTATTGCAAGCATTTGCTGTTCTCCACCACTTAATGTCCCAGCATCTTGATGTAACCTCTCTTTTAAAATAGGAAACAACTCAAAAATATGTTGCAAATCATTATTAATTTCTTCTTTATCTTTTCTGAGATATGCTCCAAGCATCAGATTTTCTTTAACAGTTAGAAAAGGAAAAACTCTTCTACCTTCAGGAACCTGTGAAATTCCCATTAAAACAATTTTATCAGGTGAAAGCTGGTCTATTCTTTTATTGTCAAAAATAATCTCACCATATTTAGGCTTGATTATACCACTAATTGATAATAAAGTTGTTGTTTTTCCTGCACCATTAGCTCCAATTAATGAAACTATTTCACCCTTTTTAACTTCAAAGCTAATACCTTTAAGTGCTTCTATTTTTCCATAATAAGTTCTAATCTCTTTTATTTGCAGCATTTTATCCACCAAGGTAAGCTTCAATTACTCTTTTATTATTTTTTATTTCAGATGGGAGTCCTTCTGCAATTTTTTTTCCATAGTCAAGTACAATAATTCTGTCAGAAATGTTCATTACCAACTTCATGTCATGCTCAATTAAAATAACAGTTATTCCACTTTTTCTGATTTTTTCAATTAGCTGTAGTAACTCTCTGGTTTCTTTAGGATTCATTCCAGCAGCAGGCTCATCAAGGAGTAATAGTTTTGGTTTTGCAGCAAGAGCTCGGGCTATTTCTAATTTTCTTTGCTCTCCATATGGTAAGTTTGAAGCAAGCAAATCTGCTGATTGTCTAATGCCTACATAATCAAGCAGTTTTTTAGCCTTTTCTACTAATAATTTTTCCTCATGTTGCTGTGATTTAGTTTTTAATAAAATATTTCCAATGTGCGATTTTGTGTGTAAATGAAATCCTATTAAAATATTTTCAAGCACTGTTAAGTTCTGAAATAATCTTATGTTCTGAAATGTTCTGGAAATTCCAATTTTAGCTATATTTTCTGCTTCAAGAAATTCCCCAAAAAGATACCTTGTTTTTTTCTTCATTAAATAAAGATAAAAATATAATGAAAATGCAAATATAAGTATAAAAGGAATTATAAAATGCTCTGAGCAGGCAAAGTAGAGAGCAAAAGCTGTATCAAAAAAAAACATTATAGAGTGAAAACCTCTTGCCCATAAAACTCTCTGAAATAATCTGTATGTTGCAAAAACTCTAAGAATTGCAACAGATATTACAAATAGAGTAAATTCAAACTGAAAAGTTGCCTGTTTATAATAAACTAAATAAAAATACAACATCACAACAACTGAGTAAATACCTATTAAGATTGAAGAAATTTCTAACTTCCTTATATCTTGAGGCTTATCTTCCGGTATTATTTCTTTTCCTTCGAAAATAATAGAGCCTTTTGTAGGTTTGATTAATCCAGTGAGCAGGTTAAAAAGAGTAGTTTTACCAGCACCATTTGGACCAATGATACTGACAATTTCACCTTTGTTAACTTTGAAAGATACATTTGATACAGCTCTAACACCACCAAAATCTTTTGTTAAATTAACTACTTCAAGCACATCTACCTCTTACTAAATGGAATTAAGCCATTTGGTCTAAATCTCATCATTACCACAAGTAAAACACCAAAAATTAAATACCTTGCCTCAACAAGCTGCTGTGGCAGCACATTTCTCAAAACCTCTGTAATTGGTATAAGAACAAGGGTCCCTAAAAGCACTCCATAGACATTCCCCATGCCACCAAATACAATTAAGCATAGGATTAAAATAGATTCCCAAAATTTAAACATATCTGGATGTATAAAGGAAAACCACTTTGCAAAAAAGCATCCACCAACAGCACCTATTGATGCACTAATTGCAAATGCAAGTACTTTGTATCTAACCACATTAATTCCACAACACCTTGCAGCAATTTCATCTTCTCTAATTGCAAACCATGCTCTACCTATTTTCGAATGTTCAAGCCTTTTTATTACAGTAAACACTATTAAAAAAATAGCAAGCATCAAATAGTAGTATTCATATCCCTTTGTAAAAGTATGGCCAAAAATTGTAATTGGAGGAATTCCTGCTATGCCCATAGGCCCTCGGGTAAGCCATATTTCATTTCTAACAACAAGTATTACCAATTCTGCAAAACCAAAAGTAACAATTGCAAAGTAATCTCCTGTGAGTTTTAAAGTGGGCGCACCAAGAACCACTCCTGAAATTGCACCTGCACACAGAGATAAAGGTAATAAAATATAAAATGGCAGGCCATAATGAATAGATAGCAATCCAGCAACATAGGCACCAATACCATAAAAACCAACATAACCAAGATCAAGCAGTCCAGCAAAACCAACAATAATATTTAACCCCATAGCAAGCACCATGTAAAGAATCGTCAGAGTAGCAACTCTTGTTATATAGTTGGCGCTGTTAATAGGTATCCATGGTAAAATCAGAGCTATAATAATTGCAAATATAAAGTATTTTCTATACTTCAAACCTTTCTCCAAAGAAATTTATGAAAATAATTTTTTATTATCACCTGTATCAGTTAAAAAATCATCCTCTTCAAAATTTTCAGCAGCAGCTTCTATCATTTCAGAAAGCACAGTTGCAACTGATTGCTCTATAATATCTATAAGCTCCCCAACAGTTAGATCAGCAACTTTTTTATTATAATCCATAAAAATTTCTCCTTAAACTTTCTCCACCCGCTTTTTCCCAAGCAAACCTGATGGATTAAAAAGAATGACAAATATCATTGCTGCATATGCAATTCCATGCCTGTACTGACTTGATATATATCCAGCTCCAAAAGTTTCTGCCATCCCCAGAACTACTCCTCCAAGCATTGCTCCAGGAACTGAACCTATTCCACCAAGAACAGCAGCAGCAAAAGCTTTGATTCCAGCAATATAACCCATTGTAGGGTAAATGCTGTTGTAATACATTCCTATTAAAACTCCAGCAACAGCAGCCAGCCCTGAGCCAAGTGCAAAAGTAAAAGATATAACTCTATTAACATCAATACCCATTAGAGCCGCAGCCTGTTTATCTTGCGCTATTGCTCTCATTGCTGTACCAATTTTTGTTTTATTAATTATTAAATGCAAAATTATCATAAGTAAAATTGATAAAACAATTATTGTTACCTGTAAATAGGACACAGTTAAAAAAACATTTTTGAAAATAGGTATTGAATCGTTTGGGAGGTTAATTGCAAGTTTTCTAAAAAATGCTGGAATAAAATGTCTTGAATATCTTTTTATATCAGCACCCCATATTATAAGGGCAAGATTCTGAAAAAATATACTCATACCAATAGCTGTTATTAATGCAGATAGCCTATCAGAGTGCCTTACAGGTCTGTAAGCTATTATATCAAGAAAAATTCCCACAATAATACATGAAATAACAGCTAAAACAAATGCAAAATAAAAAGAAATTCCTGCATTTAAATATGTGTACATAAAAAAGGCGCCGAGCATATAAATTTCGCCATGAGCAAAATTTATAAGCTCAATAACGCCATAAACAAGTGTATAGCCTACTGCTATTAATGCATAAACACATCCAAGCACAAGACCGTTAACAAGCTGCTGCCAGAACATTTCATCCCTACTAATTTATTTAATCTGAATTTCTGCACCTACCCATTTGCCATTTTTAATTACTTTTATAAATGCTGGTTTCTGGCAATCACCATATTTATCAAAATATGTTGCACCAGTTACACCTTTAAATGCTTTTGCTGGTGAATTTATACTTGCAAGGTATGCTCTAATTTTCTCTCTATTCTTACCAGCATGTTTAATTGCCTGTGCAGCTAACATCACTGCATCATAAGAATTAGCAGCAAACCAGTTTGGCTCTGAATGAAATTTGGCTTTATACTCTTTTATAAATTTTTGAGCAGCTTTACCAGCCTTATCTGGTATAAAAGGTGTTGTTATCATTAATCCTTCAGCATCAGGATTTTGTAACATAATTTTATCATCAAGTCCATCTGCTCCCATAAATTTACACTTAAATCCAAGCTCTCTTGCCTGAGAAATAATGAGAGTCCCCTGAGGTGCATATCCTGGAATAAATATTACATCTGGTCTCAGTGCTCTATATTTAGTAAGAATAGGTTTAAAATCTGTGTCATCCTGAGTATATGCTTCTGTACCAAGTATTTTTAATCCTCTTTTTTTAGCTTCTTTTATAAAAGCATCTTTTAAACCTATTGAATAGTCATTATTTTCATAAAAGATAACCACTTTCTTAGCATGGAGAGCTTCATCTGCATATCTTGCAAGAAATTTTCCCTGGAAATCATCTTTATAAACATTTCTAAAATAATATTTACTTAATCTACCAATGGTAACATTTGTAGATGCTGGTGAAATAGCTGGAAGATGGGCTCTTTTGTAAATAGGGAGAGCTGATAAAGTTGCAGAAGAACATAGATGACCTACTACAATATAAACATCTTTCATACCTGCAATTTTAGTTGCAACATTAGCTGCTTCTTTAGGGTCACACATATCATCTTCAAGTAAAATCTTTACTTTTTCCCCATTAATTCCACCTGCTTTGTTAATATCTTCAGCAGCAAGTAATGCCCCATTTTTAACTCCTTCTCCAAAAGTTGCAAGGGGACCTGTGTATGGGCTTACAACAGGGATTTTAATTTCAGAAAATGCAAATGTAGTAAAAAGTAGTAGAAAAATTGTGGATAAAAATAATTTTTTCATTTTTACCTCCCGTTATTTTGATAGTGTAAATTAAAAATATTCTTCATTTTCCTCTTTTGCTATTTTTATTTTTCCTGCGGCAATTTCTTTAAGAGCAACAACAGTCAACTTGTTCCCTTCTGGATCAACAACAGGTTTCGCACCTTTTAATAATTGCTTAACCCTTTTAAATGCTACAATAGTAAGCTTGTATCTACTTGGGATTTTTTCAAGACAATCTTCAATTGTAACTCTTGCCATTTTTCACTCCTTAATTTAATTTGTAATTTTTTAAAATATTTTTTACTCTATTTTTCATAAATCTCGCTTTTAAACTATTACTGTTGAATATTGAATTAAGATTATAAAAAGCTTCTTCAAAGTTGTCATTAACAATAAGATAATCGTAATTTAATGAATTTTCAATCTCTTTTTTAGCGTTTTTTAATCTTGTGTTTATAACTTTTTCTGAATCTGTGCCTCTATTTATCAATCTCTCTTTTAAAACCTCAAAAGATGGTGGTAAAATAAAAATAGATACAACGTCAATATCTGTATTGCTTAAATTTTTCTTGACTATATTAGCACCTTGATAATCAATGTCAAGTATAATATTTTTGCCTTTTTGAATATTTTGAAAAACATACTCTTTTCCTGTGCCATAATAGTAATTGTGCACATTTGCATATTCAAGAAATTCATTTTTTGCTATCATACTTCTAAATTTATCATTATCTATGAAAAAATAATCTTTTCCATTTATTTCATTTTCCCTTGGAGGCCTTGTGGTATAAGAGATTGAAAAAACAGAATCATCCCTTGTTGAAAGAATCTTTTGTATTAAACTTGTTTTTCCTGCTCCAGAGGGAGCAGATATTATAAAAATTGTACCTTCAGCCATTATTCTATATTCTGTATCTGTTCTCTGATTTTCTCAATTTCAGTTTTTGCTTCAATTACAATATTAGATATTTCAGGTAAAATATTTTTAGAACCAATTGTGTTAACCTCTCTATTCATCTCCTGTAGGATAAAATCAAGCTTTTTACCAACAGGTGGAGATAGAGATACAGTTTTTAAAAATTTGTTAATGTGACTTTTAAACCGAACAATCTCCTCTGTAATATCACTCCTATCACTAAACTGTACAATCTCAAATTCTATACGTTTTTCATTAATAAGTTCTCTTTGCTCACCAAAAATTTTCTCAATGTTTTTTTCAAGTTTCTCTCTGTATTTATCAATAATTTGCTCTTTTAATTTATCTATTTGCAATATATAATTTTCTAATTTATCAATTCTTTTTAAAATATCATTTTCAAGGAACTTCCCTTCATCCTCTTTCATTAATTTTAAATTGTCAATAGCTTTTTTCAATAAATTTTCTATAAATATCTGAAAATCTAAATCAATATCCCTCTCTTTTAAATCAAAAACACCTTTCATATTAATAAAGTCAACTGTATTGATTTCATTAGGGATTCTTAACTTTTTACTAATAAGCTCAAGACCTTTAAAATAGTGCTCTGCTAAATCAACATCAACTGTAATGTCTGAGTAAAGCTTACCAATTTTTTCAAAATTAACGGAAAGATTAATTTTACCCCGACTAATTTCCTCTCTAATAATATCTCTAAAATTTTTCTCTAATAATGATAAAAATTTAGGGATTCTAAAATTTATGTCAAGGTATCTGTGATTAATGCTCTTAATTTCTATTGTAACAGTGGTATCATCAAAAGCATCAGTTGCTGTTCCAAATCCCGTCATGCTTCTTAACAATTTGTGTCTCTCCTCTTTTTACTAATATACGCACCAAGCGATTGACCAGCAAAGAATGAGCATACAAAAAGTGCAAATAATGGTAAAGTTAGTTTTATACCAAGTAAAAGTCTTGTTATTATAATTAATGGTACTGGTAAATGTACTGCAAGGAACCAGTTCTTTGAAAATTTTTTGGTATTTTCACGCCAATATCCAAAAGGAATATTAAGAAAAAATATGAAAATAGCAAGGTACATTTTTTATTCTAAAACAATCCAGGAATATTTAAACCAAGTCCACCTGTTAATTTTGACATCTCTTCATTCATCATATCTTGAGATTTTTTAATCCCCTGATTAACAGCTGCCACAATAAGATCCTGTAACATTTCAATATCATCTGGGTCAACAACCTCTTTTTCTATTTTCAATGAAACAAGCTCTTGTTTGCCATTAACTACAGCAGTAACCATAGAACCACCTGCACTACCTTCCACTGTTCTTGTAGCAAGCTCCTCCTGAATTTTATTCATTTTATCCTGAACTTTCTTTAGCTGTTTCATCATATTGCCAAAGCCTTTCATAATTCCTCCTGTTTATATTTAATTTTTTCAATTTCACCATTGAAAAGATTCAAAATATCATTAATTACTTCATTTTGCAACACTTTATGTTTAAACTGCAATTTTTTATTTATCTGTAGTTCAACTTTAATATCAATGTTTGAAAAATTTTTTAAATATTTCTCAATCTCTTTTATAAAATTCTTTTCATCAGGAATTAATTTATTAACTTCTAAAATAATTTTCCCATTATCATTATAAAGAATTTTTGCATCAGATAGAAAGCCATAAAGCAAAGGTTTTTCATAGGATAAATATTTGATAAAATCTTTCCAAATCAATTCTTTTTTTGTATTATCAACAGGTGTTCTCTGTTGAGGTTCTGTTAATTTAACTTCTTTTAATTCTTTTATAATCTTATCAATGCTTTTTAACTTAGGTAATTCTAAAATTTTTAATATAAAAAGCTTAAAGTTTATTTCTGGAAATTCAGAAAATTTGATTTTTTCATACTCTTTTAATAGTAGATTTAAAATAGTTTGAATAAAAAATTTATCAAAATTTTTGGCTATTTCTAACATATCATTAATATTTTCTGGTGAATCTTCAATAAATTCTTTATTTTCCGGGAAATAGAGTAATGTAACAATATTTTGCAAATAGTCAATAAAATCTTTTGTTAATTCTTTAAAATCAATGCCTTCATAGGTCATTTTATTCAATATAGAAAAAATTCCCTTATAGTTGCTTTTTTCAATATAACCCATAAGCTCATTAAAAAAAGACACATTGGAATAGCCTAAAATATCTTCAATGTAATCTCTTGCACGTTCATCATAGTAGAAATTAATAACCTGCTCCAATAAGCTTAAACCATCTCTCATTGAGCCTTCACTCTTTTTAGCAACTCTAAAAAGTATATTATCAGGAATTTCTAAATTCTCTTTTTCTAAAATTTTTCTAAAATTCTCCACTATTTTAATTAATGAAATTCTTTTAAAGTCAAACCTCTGGCATCTTGAAAGAATTGTAACCGGAATTTTATATGGCTCTGTTGTGGCAAAAATAAACACAACAAATTCAGGAGGCTCCTCTAAAACCTTTAAAAGAGCATTAAATGCCTCATTTGTTAACATATGCACTTCATCAATAATAAATATTTTATATCTGGAATTTAATGGATAAGTTTTAGCTCTCTCCTTTAATTCTCTAATTTCATTAATTCCTCTATTTGAAGCACCATCAATCTCTTCTACATCCATTGATATTGATTCTGTAATTTCTCTGCAATTTTTGCATTGGTTACAAGGATTTACTGTAATACCCTGTTCACAGTTTAATGATTTTGCAAGAATTCTTGCAGTGGTTGTTTTACCAACTCCTCTTGAACCAGAAAAGAGATAGGCATGAGCAATTCTGTTATTTTTTATAGAATTCATGAGAGTTATGGTAATATGCTCCTGGCCTATAACATCTTCAAATATTTGTGGTCTAAACTTTAATGCTAAAACTTTATGAGTCATCTATCTATTTCCTTATTAAAAAGGTCAGGAAACCTACGGCACACAATCAAAACTGCTACCGCTGCTCCCTTCCGGGCCTGACGGGGTTCACAGTTAGATTGTTGCGTAGGGCCTGACCGAGAACTTCTTATAATTAAATTATGAAAATTGTCAAGGAAATTATTCTAAAATCAGTTTTATTATATTTACAGGATTTTGTGCTTTGTAGTAATGGAATTTTTCTGCTATATTATTGAGATTAGAAACATTGACCTGACATGATTCAAATTCAATATTATTTTTCTGGCACCACTTGATTACTGAATAAAGTTTTTCAATAAGGACAATATTTAAAACAACTATAATATTTTTACTTGCAATTGTTTTCAGGTAGTCTAAAAGATTTTCTATATTTCCTGAAAAACCACCAATAAATACTCTATTAGGAATAGGGAGCTGTTTCATAACATCTTCTGCATTTCCAGAAATAACCTTTACATTATGGCATCTAAATTTTTTCAAATTTTTTTCAATTAACTTTACTCTTTCCAGCTCTTTTTCAATAATGTAAACCATCCCTTTGTAGCATAGAGAAGATGCTTCAATAGAAACAGAGCCACTTCCACCGCCAATGTCCCACATTATTGAGTCAAAACTGAGATTTAAATATGATATGGAAATTGCTCTTATCTCTTTTTTGGTGATTAGACCTTCAAAATGGTAAATCTCCTTTTCTGCTAAAGAGTGGTGATAAAAATTCTCTATTTTTTTATTTACAATGATTATACTGTCCAGTTCTGTTGGAGGTACCCAATTGTAATCATCAACAGTTGAGGATATTATATTTTCATTTGTAGTTCCGAGCATCTGACCTATATGAACAGTAATATCTTTAGTTGGTAAATATGAGTTTTTTAAGGAATTTACAATTTTATTAATGTTATTATTTTTATCTGTGAGGATTCCCACCTTTTCATTATATTTTACAAAAGATAATAATCTGTTTTCATTAAAATTTCTGCCGTGAAACGAAGTATAGATAATGTTACTGTAATCTATACCTATTTTTGCTGCTAAAATCTGAATTGAGTTGAGATATGGATGAAATATAAGATTATCCTTTCCAAATATTTCCACCAATCTTTTACCTATTCCAAAAAAAAGTGGATCACCAGATGCCAATATTACTATGTTTTTATTCTTAACTGACTTAAGATTTTCAAGGGTTGCCTGCAAATTTTTTGCAAGTATTATTGTCTCCTGTTTTTTATTGAAATTGAAAAAATTAAGTAACCTTTTCCCACCAACAATTATATCAGCGCTGAGAATATACTCTCTGTAAAAGGTTTCACCTTTTGGACCAATGCCAATTACTCTTATTTTATTCTGATTTTGCATAAATCCCATCTTTGTAACCTACAAGGTAACATTTTACTTTAATTTTACCTTCAACATACTTTTCGCAATTCTCTTTTACTTTATCTGTAACATTTTCAAGAAGGTCTGTGTATCCTCTTTCTATAGCTTCCTCAAATATTAATCTCGCAGAAATTGTAGTATTAATCATTTCTGTAAACTCTTTATCCTGTTTCTCTTTCTCAGAAATAAAGTTAAGTAAATTTGAAATAAAGATGTTGGAATATTTAACATGAGTTTGAAATTCACCAGAAGCTATTTTGGTAAATTTACCAAATTGTCCAACAATGTTTACTATTTTAAACCCTTTTTCAACAGCTTTTTTCAAGGAAAATCCTATATGGTCTCCTATAGTAACAAACGCTTCATCTGGCAGGTTTAATAGTTTTTTGGCTATTTTCTCAGATGTGCGGCCTGTAACAAATACAATTTCATTAATATTATTGGCAATAGCAACATTAAGCTCAACATCAATTGAAGCTTTGTATGCTTCAGCTGAAACAGGTTTAACAATCCCAGTTGTGCCAAGGATGGAAATACCACCAATGATACCTAATTTTTTATTTAGAGTTTTTAGGGCTAATTTATCACCATCTACAACAAATATTTCTACATTTAGTTGCGGTTCAGTAATAACTTCCTTGATATTTTTTTCTATCATTAATTTTGGAATAGGATTAATAGCAGGGTCACCAACTTTAACTGCAAGTCCCCTTTTGGTAACCCTGCCAACACCTTTTCCACCTAAAATTTTTATCCCTTTATCCTCTGAAAAGTAAACCTTTGCACCAATTATTGCACCATTAGTAATGTCAGGGTCATCACCAGCAAATTTTTTTACTGTTGCTTCTGCAAAATTATCACCCTTTTTAATTGAATATGCTTTAAAGTTAAAATATTTATCTCCAGGAAACCATACATCAACAGTGTTAATCTCCTGATTTGAAATTAAATTAAGTGTAGCAAGTTTTGCTGCTGCTGCGGCACAAGCTCCAGTGGTAAATCCTTCCCTTAATTTTTTCATTTATTAAAATTCAAAAACCTTTTCAAGTTCATCTTCCTTAATATC
Organism: uncultured bacterium; assembly: GCA_964543655.1. Taxonomy (GTDB): domain Bacteria; phylum DYJV01; class DYJV01; order DYJV01; family DYJV01; genus CAZBLP01. Next base: position 14,421 of record CAZIZE010000076.1, on the reverse strand, counting down.
AAAAACTGTGTTGTGTGGAGGCAATTTCTCTTCCATGAAAAACTCAGGAAGCCTATCATCCATTTTGGAGAATCCAGCTTTAAAGTTGAATTCTCTCTCTGCATTAATAATTTTTTTACCAAGCTCTGTAACATCATCTGCAGTAAGGTTCCAGCCGTACAATCCATTTATAATATCTATCATAGCATTGAAAGTCTCTACCTGGTCAAGAATTGCAAATGCAATAAATAAACAGAATCCTGTTGAATCAAGTGCAGCTGTAGCAATTTGTAAATTTTTTGAAAGCTCTATCTGGCCTTCAGGTTTCAAAGGATTAACTTCTCCGCCAACTTTTAAAATATTGGCAGTTATAGTGTAACCTGCTGTGTGATCAGCTCCCATAGTGCTTGTTGCATAGGTAACACCAATACCTTTTGCACCTCTGGGGTCATATGCTGGCATAGCCTGACCTTTAACAACTGGTATCCTTTCCACACCAAAAACTTTTCCTGTAATTAATGCACCATTACCAAGTATTCTACCAAGCGCAGTTCCTTTTTTAATCTCTTCAAGTAGCTTTAAAATACCTTCACCATCTCCAAATTTGAGCAAACCAGCATCCATTGCAACACCAAATGTTGCTCCCATTTCAATGGTATCAAGGCCAATATCATCTTCCATTGCATCTATTTGAGCAATTATATCAGGATCACTAATACCACAGTTAGCTCCATGAGCCCAAACTGTTTCATATTCTGGCTGTTTGGTAATGTAATTGCCATTTTTATCAACATATATTCCGGAGCATTTTATTGCACAACCTGTATGGCAACCATGAGTAGGAATGCCACCTCTGTTTTTCTCAATTTCAGCATATGTTTCACCACTGATTTTAGCAGCTTCATTAAATTTTCCCTGTTTAAAATTGAATGTTGGAAGTGCACCAGCTTCATTAATAATATTTGTAAGTACATTGGTACCATATGCAGGAAGTGCTTCTCCAGTAACAGGGTGTTTTCTTAAACCTTCAACAAATTTTTTATTAGCTTCTTTAAATTTTTCTTTATCTTTAGGCTCTCTCATAGGACATCCACTCATATCAAGTATAATAGCTTTGACACCTTTTGAGCCCATAACAGCTCCTGGTCCACCTCTACCTGCGTGCCTTGTTGGTCTAAATTCCGGGTCTGTAACAGCTATTGAAGCTGCTGACATTTTCATTTCTCCAGCTGTGCCTATTGATATTAATGCCACTTTGTCACCATACTGCTCTTTAACTTTTGCTGCAACCTGGTAATTGGTAAGACCTTTTAAATCATCTGCTTCAGTAACTTCTACGTTATCTTTGTTAATATAGATTTTATAAAATTTATCATCTACAGGTTTACCTTCAAGAACAATAGCTGCATATCCAAGCCTTGCAAGATATTGACCTGCCTGTCCACCAACATTTGCCTCTTTAATGCCACCTGTAAGTGGACTTTTGCAACCTACAGACAATCTTCCAGATGTTGACGCAGCTGAACCAGTAACAAGACCAGGTGCAAAAATTAATTTATTATGCCTGCTTAGTGGATGACATGCAGGAGGAACCTCTTTGGAAACTATCATTGAAGTAAGTCCCCTACCACCAAATCCTTCATATTCTCCAATAGGCTCTGTTTTAACTTCCACTTTATCTTTATTAAAGTTGATTCTTAAAATTTTATCCATTTTACCCCTCCTTTCCTTTTAAAATAAAGTTTTTTCAGCATTATTATCTGCTGATTCTATTAATAAATCATCTAAATAAACATTCCTTCGCAATGATTTATTGTATTGCCAGCCTTTTTTTTCATTGTCCAGTTCTAAAAAGGTCTGTATTTCAGAATCAAGATTATCAGCAAAATGGAGAAGAGACGCTTCAATGGTAGATGGTTGAACAGGAGAACCCCACTCAAGCCGACCATGATGGCTTAAAATAAGATGTTTAATTGCAAAAGATAGTTTTTCAGGAAAGTTTTTAATTTTCCCTAATGCTTTATCCACCATTGAAATTCCAATTGCAATATGACCAATTAACCTGCCATAATCTGTTCTTTTAAAGGTTTTGTTATTGTACTCATACACCTTGCCAATATCATGAAGTATAGCACCTGCAATTAAAATATCTCTATTGACATTTGTATAAACAGAGGAAAATTTATCACAAAGAGTTACAACTGTTAATGTATGCTCCACTAATCCTCCTCTATAAGCATGATGATAAGTTGTGGCAGCAGGTGAAATTTTAAAAAGCTCAATAAACTCGTTATTAAAAATTTTTTCAATAAGTTTTTTTACAGGTTTTGTAGATATTGAATTTTTAAAATTTAATATATTGGCAAACATCTCTTCAATATTTTTGTCAGTTGTTGGTATCAGATTATTTAGAATAGTTTCAGGAACCTCTTTTTTTTCAATAGATTCAACAATAACCTGAAGATTATCTTTAAATTTATCAACTTTACCTTTTAAAAAAACAACATCTTCCTCTTCTATGTTATCAAAGTTGTGTGAAATATCCCACATTTTTGCATTTATCTGGCCTGTTTTATCTCCTATAATAAGATTAAGGTATTGTTTATTGTTTTTAGCTGTTAAAACTTCCTTTTTATGAACAATGAAAAATCCCTCAATATATTGATTATTTTTTATATTGTTTAGCATCTTCTTCAGTTAAAACTCCTCCACTTATTATTATTTTAAAAGCTGTTTCCACAGACATGTTTAATCTAATAATTTTCTCAGAGGGAATTAAAAGTAAAAAACCAGAAGTTGGATTGGGAGTGGTTGGTACAAAAACAGTAACAATTTCTGGATAATTAATTTTCTCTTTAATCTCTCCATGATCAATTATACCTGTAATAAAGGCAATAGCATAAGAGTCTTTTTTAGGATATTCTATTAAAACAACTTCTTTGAAGCTTTTGGTATCTTGAGAAAAAATTGTTTCAATAATCTGCTTTATCCCTTTGTAGATTGGACCAATAAAAGGAATTTGTTTAAAAAATTTATTTTCAATGAAAAATAGTAATCTTTTTCCAAATATGTTTGTAAAAATTATCCCTATAATGAAAATCAGTAAAAAAGTTGCTATTGCACCAAGGCCAGGGATTTTAAAAGGTAAATATGTTTCAGGGTGGTATTTTACTGGTAACAGCTCAATAAAGCTGTCCATTTTTTTTATGATTGCCACCACTATATAAAATGAAATATAGCCAGGGACAATAACTATAAGTCCAGTAAAGAAGTAATCTCTAATCTTTTTCCTTATTTTACCCATTTATTTAAGTTTATCTAAATTATATTTTTTTAAATAATTTTTAGCCCATTTAGCCTGAGGAGTGTTTGGATAATCAGAAATTACTTTTTCAAGAAAAATTTTGGCTCCCTCATTATCATGCAGCTCATAAAAGGATAACCCTTCTTTTAAAAGTGCAGCAGCAACTTTCTCTGATTTTAGAAATTTTGTAAGAATTATGTCATAATAGTCAATTGCTTTAGGATAATTTTTCCTTGCAAAATAGGTTTCGCCAATCCAGAAATAAGCATTTGCAATAAGATGACTTTTTGGATATTTTGATAAAAAATTGTTAAAACATTGCTCACTCTGTTTAAATTTATTTTTTACATATAATTTGTAACATTTAATATATTCGTCATCAGGACTTAACTTTTTTTTCTTTTTAATATAAGGTTTTCTATAGTTATATTTTTTTGGCTTTACTTTAGTAATGGTATGTTGTTTTGATTTATTGCTAATATTTGATTTGAGCTCTGCTATTTCCTTCTTAATCTGCTCAAGGTATGATAGGTTTTTTTGCTGTTTTTCAGATAATTTACTTATTTCATTTAATATTTCTAATTTTTCCTCTCCTGTTCTTACTGCTTTTTTCTTTGATTCTAATTGATTAATTTGCTTTTGCAGGTCCTGTACCTGCTTTTCTAACATGGCTATTTTTGACTGATAATATTGGTCGTGAGTTTTTACATTACTTGATGTTGTCATACAGGCATTAAAGCAAAATAGAGAGATTATTATCAGCCAAATATGTTTATTCATTATTGCCTCCTATTAGGTTGAATTTTTATTATTTTAATGTTATATAGAAAAAATATCAAGTAATTTTTTATTTAATAACTAATACAATGTGTGTGTCAATTATTTTACATAATTATATCAAAGATTATCCACTGATTATAGCAAATAATAGAGATGAAAATATAGATAGAAATTTTTCACCTCCAATGATATTAGGTCGCTCTCCATTAATAGTAGGTGGCCTTGATATGTTGAAACACGGTACCTGGCTGGGAATAAACAGTAGTGGCATAGTAATAAATTTACTTAACAAGTGGAAGGCAGATAAGCCTTTTACAGGGTCTAATGATTACAAGTCAAGAGGGCTGTTGGTATTGGAATTATTGAAAGAATTAAATGTTAAAAATATAATCAAGTTAATTAAAAAAATTACACAGGATTCATATTTGCCTTTTTATTTAATATTATCAGATATTAAAAATGTTTTTTTTGTGGAATTTGATGAATATATAAATATTGTTGATATTTCCAATCAAAATTTTATTGCTGGCAATCTTGACCCTTTTTCCAATTGGGAAAAGTTTGAAATAGGTAAAGCATTAATTGATTCAATTAAAGTTAAAGAGATATTTTCAGTAAGAAAAGTTTTAAAAAGACTTTTAAAGTATCAGAAAGGAGACTTTAATATTCCTTCTTCAGATTACTCTGTTAATCTTGGTAATTTTCAGACAACAAGCTCTACAATTTTAGAGATTAACAGTAACAAAGTTAATTATTTTTTTTCAAATGGGAAACCTTTGAACACAGATTATCAAGATTATTCATATCTTTTAAAAGGAGCATAAAATGAGAGTAAAGTTATTGATTTTGTTAATATTGTCCATTTTTCTATCATCTTGCGTTACAGATGAGCAGTTTCAAAGAACACAAAATAATATTTATTATCTTGGTTCCACCACATCCAAACTTCAAATGAGAACAACCCAACTTGAAAAAAGAGTTTCTAAATTGGAAGAAAAAGTTGATAGATTAGAGTCTAAAATACTTGCTGAGCAAAAATTAAAATTTAATGAAATATACACTGAACTGGCTACTATTAAAAATCAACTAAAAGACCAGGCATATCTTGAGAAAAAGTTAAGCAGGTCTGGTGATCAGGGCTCTACTGAAGTTACACAGGAAGCAATTAAAGATATTTATACAAAACTTTACAATTTAGAAAATCAGATCAGCTCTTTACAGAAGGGCAGTGAGAATAAAAATATTCCTCAGGTGGTTAAAGATGATAGATACTTTTACAAAAACGCCTACTCTTTATTTACTGCTGGTAAGTATGACAAAGCAGAGAAGGCATTTACTGAATTTATTAACAAATTTCCAAAATCACGTTTGATTCCAAATGCTTATTACTGGCTTGGAGAGACTTTCTTTAAAAGAAAAATGTATGAGAAGGCTATAATAAATTATGATGAGGTTATTGTTAAATACCCAAAAAGCCCAAAGGTTCCAGCAGCATTATTAAAGCAGGGAATATCTTTTATGAGAATAGGTGAAAAAGATGGTGCTAAATTAATTTTTAAAAAAATTTTAAAAGATTACCCAAGGTCACCTCAGGCTATGTATGCAAAAAATTATTTAAAAAACCTCAAGTAATTTAGTAATGTTTAAATATATTTTTTTTATATTTGCATGGTTTCTTTTGCTATCTAACAATATTCTTCTGCTATTTTTTTCACTTATATCAATTACCATATTTTTAAAATTTAATATTAAAGATTTTAGCTATAAATCTTTTTTTGAAAAATTGGATAAATTATCAATTTTTTGCTTTACTATTTTTATTTCCTATATTTTTATTGCATTATTCAGGAAAAGTGAGAATTTATTTTTTATATATTTAGAAGATGCGCTTCTTATAATTTTAAAAATTATTGATTTAATTTTAATTAACTTTTTTATAAAAGATTTTAATTTAAAGAAATTAATTAAAAATCAAACTATTGTAAAAATATTTAACCTTTTTCCTGTTTTAGAAAGTATACTTTTTGAAGAATTAAATACTTATCCAGGAAAAATTGATAAATTACTTAATATTGATAAAATAGTGGTGAATTTTATATATAAATCAATAATTTTTTCAAGAAAAGTATAGAAAGGAAAAAAATTGGAGAATATATCATTTGAATATGTAATTTTTAAAAAAATCCTTGATAACTACATTTCTGGATGTATTTTTTTTGATCCTACACAAAAAATTATCTATGCTAACAAAATTTTTGAAATTATAACTGGCCTTGAAAAAGTTGAAGTTATTGGTAAAAGTTTAGATTCAAATGTTTTCAAATGTGAAAATGAAGATGAAAAACCTTTATGCAGTATAGGTTGTCCCATAGAAGATGCTTTTAATAAAAAGAAATTAGTAAAAAAAGAGTGTTTTATTAATAATAACATTTTTGGCAAAATCCCTGTAATTATTTCTGCTTTTCCCATCTACAATGACAATGAATTTATTGGTGTTTGCTGTAATATTGATGACAATGCACTAAAATTTCTACAAAATAAAAAAATAAAATACTTAGAAAAAGTAGCTATGATAGATGAGCTTACTGGGCTTCCTAATAGACGATTTTTAAAAATAATGCTTGATAAATGTTTTGGCAAACTTGTTCGGTTTGAAAATTATAGTTTTGGAATAATTTTCTTTGATATTGATAATTTTAAAAAAATTAATGATACCTTTGGGCATAAAGTTGGAGATGATGTGCTGAAAAGATTGGCATATATAGCCAAAAAGATGTTTAGAAAATATGATGTTTGTTGTCGTTACGGAGGGGAAGAATTTGTTGCTGTTTTACAATACTTAAACAATTCAGACCTATATCAAATTGCAGAACGGTTAAGGGTCTTGGTTGAAAATAATTTAAAAATTCCAAAGTATAATTACAGTGTAACTATTTCAATTGGTGCAACAAAAGCTAAAAAGGATGATACTTTTGACTCATTAATTAAAAGAGCAGATAAATTAATGTACCAGAGCAAAGTTAATGGGAAAAATCAGGTAAGTGTTGGATAAATAATTTTGCTGTTTCTGGCTATTTTGAACACAGATGAAAAATCAAGAACTTTAATCTTTTCTTCATTAAAAACTTCTGCAATACCATTAAAAATTCTTTCTTTTTCTGAATCTGGCGTTACCTTTGCATAAGCTTTTACCATACCTTTTTTTACTGGGTATAAAAATCTGGCATTTACTTCAATTGTTGCAAAATGGGTATTCTCTTCTAAAACACTTTTCATTGCCATTGCCACAGCTGTATCTGCAAGAGAGATTATAGCTCCACCATGTAACAATCCTGCACCCTGAGCATATTGGTAATAGAATGGCATTGACAAAAGTGCTTCACCCTTCTCACTTTTGTGAATAGTCATATTCAGCAATTTTTCAAAAGGAGCTGGAGAAATCCATTTGTCAAGTTTAACAACATGTGGCCCTGTAAATTCCATTAACTAACCTCACCTGTCATACCTTTTTTGTAAAAAATAAATTCAACTCTTCTATTTTTAGCCCTATTTTCTGGAGAATTATTAGGTACAAGAGGTCTGGTATCTCCATAACCAATTGCTGTAAGCCTTTTTGGATTAATTTTATATTTATCAACAAGGTATTGAATCACCCTAACTGCTCTTGCTGCTGAAAGCTCCCAGTTAGAATCGTATTTATTAGATTTTATTGGTATATTGTCAGTATGTCCAAGAACTTTAAGGTAATAATCAGGATGCTCTTTTAAAATTTTGGCAACCTTTGCAAGAAGTGGTTTCATTTTAGGATTAAGAGTTGCTTTGCCAGGTGGAAATGCAACTTTACCTCTAAGCCTCATCATTACACCATTTTCACTAACCTCAACCTCTACATCTTTTTCCATTCCTGATTCCTGAATATCCTGCTTTATTTTATTTCCAATTTCCATATTATCAAGCATTTTATTTTCTTGGTCAGATAGCTGTATGGTAACTGGTGTGGAAGCTTTTGCTTCAAAAGCACCATGTTCCTCAGTAGTATAACCAAAAGCTTTTTCCATTGAGCCCATCATCTGTTTAAATTTTATTATGTCCATTGTTGAGAAGGATAGCAACAACACAAAAAAGGTCATTAAGAGAGTACACAGGTCAGAAAATGTAGCCATCCATCCTGGTAATCCCTCTTCACATGGTGGGCACTCTTCGCATTCTTCACATTGACAATTTTTATCTTCTTCAGCCATTATTTTTCATCCTCTGGCTTTCTCATTGCTGGTGATAGAAAAGCCTCTAATTTACTTCTAACAATCATTGGGTTGTCTCCTTCCATAATGGAAATAACACCCTGCATGATAATTTCTTTTAACAATGCTTCTTCTGCTGATTTCCCTTCTAACTTTGTCTTAATAGGACTTCCAAAAACATTGGCAATAACAGCACCATAAAATGTGGTAAGCAATGCAACAGCCATTGATGGTCCAATAGCAGATGGGTCACTTAAATTTTGAAGCATCTGTACAAGACCAATTAGTGTACCAATCATTCCAAATGCAGGAGCCATTGCTGATAGAGTACCAAAAATATTAGCACCTTCCATATGTCTATTTTTCATTGCTTTAATTTCAGTGGTTAAAATTGCTCTAACAAGATCAGGAGCAGTGCCATCAACAACTAACCTGATACCTTTTGCTAAAAAAGGGTCTTCAATTTCAACCTTTTCTAATGCTAAAATACTATCTTTTCTTGCAGTAACAGCAAGCTCAACAATGGTGTCAATAATCTCCTGTGGTGGTGGAGTTTTACCTAACATAGATTTTAAAAATACTTTAATAGCCCCAATAACTGACCCTAATGGAAAGGCTATTAACAAAGCTGCTATTGAACCACCAATAACAATAAGAATAGAAGGGATGTCAATAAACGGCCCTAAACCAACACCCATGAAAATTGAGCCCAATATTAAGCCAAGAGCAAGAACAATCCCAATGACTGTAGCAATATCCATTTTTTTTTAACCTCTTTAATTCTTTATTGATTTAAACTTAACTTCATCATTTTCCATGAAAACAACACTTCCTGCCATTTCATCATAAACTCTGTGATGTTCAAGTCCTATTCGAAATTCAACACCAGGATATATCTTTTTAAATATGAAAATTTTTGTGTTGTCAAGGTCTAATTTTTCTTTTTCTTCCTGAATTTTTTCTTTTAATCTTTGAATAATTCTGCTAACTCTTTTTATTTTTTTCTCAAATTTATCTCTTTTTTTTATAATTTCTTCAAGTTCCTTTTTTAATTTTTCTTTATCTTCTGTATCACCCTTGCCCTCTAAAACAGAATTTATATAATCAATGCTTTTATTTACCTCTTCAAGTAACTTACTGTTTTTTTGAAATCTCTGCTCTGCCTGTTTCAATCTAAGGTATTTAAATGGATCTATACCTACTTTTAATATGGTTTTAGTGCCCCATTTTGAGCCAACTACTTTTATAATCATATTCTTTTCAGCAATTACTTCTCCTCCCACTACAAGTCCTGGCTCACCAAAAAGTACAATTCTTCCTTTTGCAAATATATTTGTATGCATAGCTGATTTTTTTATGTAAACAGGCCCATCACACTCAATATCTGAATTCTCAATAAAATTTAAAACAACTAACTTGCCAGCTCTGATTTTACAGAAATCTTTATTCTGTAGTCCAATAACTCCACCTTTAACAACCACAGTCTCACCAGCTATTAGTTGTGAGTTGTCCACAGAACCTTTAACTAAAAGATTTCTTGCATTAACAATAAAACCTGGTTTAATATCACCTTCTACCACAAGATCACCAACAAATGTTACATTGCCAGTTTTAAAACTTACTTCATCAAGAGTAATTTTATCATTTACATGAAATTTACCATCTTTAAAAACAATTTGACCACTTTTTTGAGCATATATTCTTGATGGCTCATTTTCTTTAATGTAAACACCGTCACCAATGAAATTTTTTAATTCTTCTAAACTTTGAAGCTTTGTAACTCTATCTTTATCATCAGAATTTTCAAGCATATCAATTGATAATGCTTCTGCAACAACTTCATTTTCAATAACATTTTCAATAATACTAATATTTCTATAATCTATCTTCTCAAGCTCTGATAGATCTTTTAATCTGTTCTCAGGATTTAAATTTTTTAAAACTTTTAAAAAGTACATTGGCCTCAGCTTTCATAAGAATCTATTGCTTCATCAAGTGAATCGTAAACCTCAAAAAAAGAGTATATCTTTATTTGTTTAAAAATATTTGTAACAGTTTTGTTTAGATTACATAATTTCAATTTGTTGTTCTTTTCAGATTGCTTTTTTAAAACATTTACAATAAGACCAATTCCTGAGCTATCTATAAATTTTACATCGGCAAAATTAAAAATTATTTTAGGATTTTCTTCTGTTAAAATCTTTTCTAAATCTTCTTTTAAATTGTAAATTTTCCCTGCAACAAGGTCCCCTAATAAATTAATTATGTAGATACCATCTTCTTTTGTTATGTTATATTCCATAGTTAGCTCCTTTTTCTATATTAATTAAAAATTTTTTTAAATTTATTCCACCTGCAAAACCACCAATTTTACCATTACTCTTTATTACTCTATGACATGGGATAATTATTGGTAATGGATTCATTTTACATGCCATTCCAACTGCTCTATAAGCATTGGGGCTACCTGATTTAATTGAAAGCTCTTTATAAGTTATCAAATTACCAAATTTAACCTTCTTCAAAGTATTTAACACTCTTTCTTGAAAAGGCGTAACTTTCAAAATGTATGGAAAATCAAACTCAATTTTTTTTCCATTTAAAAATTTTTTAAAATCAGTTAAAAATTGCTGCATAAGTTTATTAGGAGTTTCTAATAATTCAGTACTGTTATTTAATTTAAAATTTTTTCCAAATAAAATCCTTATAAAATGATTCTCCTCTGTCCAAAGTGTAATATAACCAATATGTTCAAATTTTGCAATATAAACCTGCTTCATTTTAATTATTAAATATTTTTAAACAGATATGGTTTACAGGACATTTTTCACAATCAGGCTTTCTTGATTTACAAATGTACCTGCCATGTAGTACTGCTGATTTTGAAAAGAAATTCCACTCTGATTCTGGGATTATTTTCATTAAATCATATTCTATTTTTTCAGGATTTATCTCTTTTGTTAATCCAAATCTACGGCTAAATCTTTTTACATGAGTATCAACAACAATAGCTGGTTTGTTAAAGCATTCTACTAACAAAACATTTGCAGTTTTCCTGCCAACTCCTGGAAGCTTGGATAATTCTTCTACATTGTCAGGTAATTGACAGTTGTATTTTTCAATTAAAGTTTTGCAGCAATTTTTTATGCTTTTAGCTTTATTTTTATAAAAACCTGTTGGTTTTATAAGCTCTTCAAGCTCTGAAGTAGATATTTGCACAAAATCCTCTATTTTGGTAAGCTTTTTAAAAAGATTTTCTGTTACCTCATTAACTCTTTTATCTGTACATTGTGCTGAAAGAATTGTTGCTATTAATAATTCAAATGGATTGGAGTAGTTCAACTCTATTTTAGGTTTATTGTAAACTTTGTGGAATATATTTAGCAGTTCATTAATTATCTTTGTATCCATATTCTATTTTAAATTGATTTATTAAGTTTTGCAAAAAACTTGGCTTCTCTTTCTCTTTTTTTATGTAGAGGATAAATTTATAAAATTCTTTATTATCTATATTCACAATTTTATATTCTCTGTCAAGTATTAAAATTTTCTTTGCAACAATTTTATCATCTTTTAATGTAAAATTTGACACAACAGCTTCTGATAAAATTTCTACTGGAATATTGTTAAACAATCCCTTTATTGTTGTTTCAAAATCTTTATCCTTTTCAACTAATATAGTTAGTTTTTTAAAGTTGTTCAAATAAAAGTTTCCTATGGTGTAATCGAATGTTTCTTTCTCTATTTTGTAATTTTTTATAATGTCAATTTGCTCAAGAATTATCTGTGAAGATTTTAAAGAAGTGAGTGCAAAAAAAAGAAAAATGGAGATAATAAAGATTTTTCTCATCAAATCTCCCTAAGTTTTTAAATACTTTAAAGGATTCATAGCTCTTCCATTTAATCTTACTTCAAAATGTACATGTGGTCCAGTTGCTCTTCCTGTCATTCCAACAAGTCCTATTGTTTCCCCTTTTTTTACAATTTCACCAGTTCTAACAAGATTTTTACTGTTATGAGCATACTTGGTAATAAGCCCATTTTTATGTTTTAAAATAACAATATTTCCATAACCTTTCTCTTTACCACTGAAAATCACTTTACCATCAGCTACAGCCTTTATTGGAGTACCCATTGGTGCTGCAATATCAAGGCCTGCATGAAATCTCATATGTTTTGTAAATGGATCTATCCTCATACCAAATTTGGAACTAATAACACCATCAACAGGATAGGGAAATCTATGAAAATCACTTTCTATTGGTTCAAAATTTATATTTTGTCCAATGTAAATAAGATTTGGATTTTTAATATTATTAAGTTTTGCTATTTTTTTGACCATATTGTCAATATCTTTTGCTGTTGGATCAAGACCTTTTGATTCAAGGTAATTTTTAGCGATTTTGTATAAAGAATCTCCCCTTTTGACAGTGTAACTCTCAAGAATATTATTAAAGCTCTCCTTAAAATTTTTCCTGCTTTTCTGAGATTCTATAAAACCTTGTTCAAGCTGAATATGGTAGAGATTTGAAAGAATCATTGGTCACTTCCCCCAAATAAATTGCTTAAAAATCCTTTATCTAATTTTTTCCTTGGTAAAATTATTCTAACTTCAGCCTCTGCAATGTTATTTTTCAAATGTCTAATTGATAAAACTTTTGCACCTTTTAAAAAACTTCTTGCATAGGTGTAAATTTTATCTTTGGATACAGTAAAATCTTTATTTTCTGAATTAGACTGAATAATTAATCCTGCTATTTTTTCTGTTAAAAGCCGATAACCATCAATAACAGCAGCTCTTTCTGCCATCAAGTAACCTTTGGCAGTATTTTCAAGATCTTCTGGAACAACACCTTTGCCAGTAACTTCAATAATATTTGTTTGATTAACACCGATTACACCTTTCTCTTTTTTTGTACTACTTGTAAACATTCCACAGCTTGAAAACATAATTAAAATAAGAATAATAAGAAATAACTTTTTTACCATGTTAAACTCCTTTATTTAAAATGGCCATATTAAATCTAATAATATTGATGCCCAACCTCTTTTCTGTTTAGCACTTAAAATACCCCTACCATTGTACTCAATCTGAACATCAGCAAGTTTTTCTGACATAACAGTATTGTCAGAGGATATGTCATCAGGTCTCACAATTCCTGTAATAAGCAGGTATTGTTGTTCTCCGTTGATAGTTATAAATTTTTTTCCTGCTATTCTTAAATTACCATTTGGCATAACTTCAACAACTTGGGCAGTTATTTTAGCTGTCATTTTGTTGCTTCTTGACACAGACCCTTTCCCTTTGAAATTATTACTCCTTTTGGTTTTTAAAAAGTTTGACCAATTTCTGTTATGGTAATTTGTACCTGATTGTCCAAAAATATATGGTATAGAGTAATAATTTTCATTTGAAGCATCTGACTGAGTATCTGCTTTTCCAACAGCTGAAATATCTTCAGAGATTAAAATAGTTACTGTATCTCCAAGATACCTTGCTTTTCTATCCTGATACATCATACCTGAACGAACTTTATCTCCTGGCCATAGTGAGCCTTCGGTTTGATGAGAGGGATGATACTCAAATTTTGTATTGAAAATATTTGGATTAATGGTCTCTCTTTTGACATTGGTATTATTAGTTATACAGCCTGTTGTAAGCAGGAGTAAAGAGCAGAAAATAAACAAAAAAAATCGATTCATTTTTGCCTCCAAAAAGAGTTTTTAATATTAAAAAGCAATTTTTATGCCATCAGTTATCAGTGTAAAATAACTTTTCAATGAGAATTTTTAATGTTAAAATCTTTGCTTACTATCTTTAGTATGTGATAAACTTCCATTAAAATCTAAAAAAGTTATTCTGATTTTAAGGTGAGAGAAGGGGAAGAATCCGTTAAAATTATTTGTTTTTACATTTATATTTATTTTATAAAATTTTGCTATTTAATTGTGCAAAGGTCTTATACAAGTTTACAGTTCAAAGTTCATAGTTCAACGTTGAAAGACACATAAATAACAATAATTTAAGAATATTACAAATGTCATTTCAAGTAAAAAATTGTATTATGGTAGAAAAGAATTATAGGAGTTTTTCATTTCTAATTTTTAGCAGGAATA
>CAZIZE010000075.1:0-3844 GCA_964543655.1 uncultured bacterium | reverse complement strand
GCTTATAAAAAAACTTGAAAAAGAGATGAAAGAATTTGCAGACAAATTGGAATTTGAAAAAGCAGCAGAGCTCAGGGATAAAATAGTTTATCTAAGAACCTTGTTATAAAAAATCTAAATACTTGACCTATTAAAAAAAATATACTATTTCTATAATATATGCTTTTGATTGGATAAAAAATGATTAAAATTTTATTGATTATCTCCATTATTTTTTCCCCACTAACATCTATCTATGCTTATACATTAAAAAATTAAGGAGAGGGACAATGAGAAAAATTTTTATTTTATTAGTGATTTTTTCCTTTTATCTCTGTTTTAACTCTTTTGCATCAGATATAAATGTTTCCCTTAATCTATCACCTGAAAAAAGTAAATATACAGAGAATGAGCCTTTGAAGCTACTCTTCTCTTTAAGCAGTAACAAAGATAATCTTAAAGGAGATATTTACATTGTATTTTTAACACCTGATAATGATTATTACAGTATAACTTTAAAAGGTGTTGTTAAAGGTATTTCTCCCTTAGTTAGAAATTTAAAAATTATTAAAGTGGATAAATACCCTGTTTTTAATTTTCCATATCTATCAATATTTAAAACAGGAGGTTATAAAATTCTCTCTGCTGTTGTAGATAGTTATGGAAAAATAGAGAGTAATATTTACACTTTAAACATACCAGGAGAGATAGAGGATAACAACACCTCTCCAGGCTCAAGTAATGATAACACAACTACTGAAAACTCTATTTTAACATGGAATCCTTTGAAAAAGATTTACAAAGATCATTACAGACCATTTGCTTTTATAGCAGGTACCAATTATTTACATCTCTTTACTTATAAAAGCAACAATGAGGTGTATTATTTTAAATTTGACAAAAGTGGTAATATAATTACAGCTGCAATGAAAATACCATTTGAATTTTACTCGTTTCCTGATTATTTACCAGCTATTGTTGTTGATAAAAATGACAATATTTTTATACTATACTTTTCAAGGCATAATACAAGAGGGATATATTTATCTAAAATCAAAAATAATGGAGAAATTGAGTTTAACAAACTAATATATAAATGGACGAACACATATTTTCCTAAAAATTTTAGTGCTGCAGTTTATAATGATAAAATCTATTTTACAGGAAGTGCTACCTATCTCACCGATTATGATGAAAATGATTATAATAAAAAAACAGTTTATTACAGATGCATTTTTTTATGTGCAGTAACTACAGATGGTGATATTTTGTTTCAGCCATCTGCTATTTCAGCGCAAGTTAAGGAATATTATAAAGGGAAAAAAATTAAAGAAAGTGATGAGCTTTACACAAAATTGCCTGTTATTTCTGTGGATAATCAAGGAATAGTTCATCTTTTCTGGAATGAAAAAAATATTACTCTAAAAACAAATTATTTTTTGAAATATTTTAGATTCAATCCTATAAATGGAAATTCTTTTACTGGAATAATTACAGAAATTGGGAAGAATTACTCACATATATCTGTTTTAATTGATAATAACTCTATTTTTGCAGGATTCAAGGATAACACTCTTAATCCACCTTCAATTTCAATTGTAAAATTATCAACAGATGGTAAATTATTAAAAACTCCATTTAAAATTAATACAGGTGGTGTTGATAATGAGCCTTTTTATATATTTAAAAAAGGAGATAACCTTTTAATTAACTACTATTACAACCATAATACTTACGAAATGTTTGTAAATAGTGCTCTTGATAGAATTGTTGAAGAACCAGGGAAAATAACAAATAAAGACCTATATTATCATTGTTATTGTCAGGATAGTAATGGAAATTTACATATGGCAGCAACAGATTTTGGCTCTAACAACTATCTTTATTATTCAAATACAATTTCACATAGCAATCTATTTAGAAACCTGCCTGATATAGTTTTATCTGAAGGTCAGTTTTCATGCACACCATCAAATAATGTTAATGTAGGAGATTCTATTTCCTGCTCTTTTGAGGTTTTTAATATTTCAGATAATCAATCAAGTGATGGGAATGTAAATGTTAAAATAGATGGCACCCAGATTTTATCTAAAAATATCGGCTCATTATCTCCATTTGAATCTAAAAAATTTACATTTGAGTATTCTCCTGATAATGTTAATACACCTGAATTTCCTAATGTGGTTTTAAGTGTTCAGGGAGTAACCAACGAACTTTCAGATGTTAATAACAAAATAACTCCAGTAATACATGTAAGACCTGTACCTACTGACACCACAGTTTATATCAAGGTATATGATGAAAGTTTTGATGAGGAGCACCAATTTTACCTACCAAGAATTAATGATGCAGTTTGTAAATTGTATGATAAAAGTAGTGGAGAATTTGTATCAACTGCTGTTTCAAATAAGTTTTTAAATGTACCAATTGGAAAATCTTATATTATTAAATGTGAAAAATCAGGTTACAACATTGGTGAACAAGAAATATCAATTCAGAGAGATAGTAATGATCCATACAAAATAGATATTTCTCCCTACTCTACTGTTCCTATTTATCTTAACACCTGGGGAAATTTAACAGTTGAAGTAAGCTATATTGATGAAAATAATGAAGAAAAACCAGTTACAAACATTGATTTATACATTACAGGCAATAAAGTGAACAAACATATAAAAATCAGCTCATCTCCTGCTATTATTTCAAATTTACCTTCAGGCACTTACAGGTTAAAACTGGAAAAGGAAAATTATAAAAGAATAGAGGATAATGTGACTATTTCTGTAGGTGGCAATTCAGAAAAGAATTTTATTACTGAAAAAACTGACATAGGTGATATAAAAATCAAATTAAGTTCCAATGCTGGCTATATCCCCACAACAGCTACAGCAAAATTTACCAAAAGCAATTCCACCTCAGAAATAACAATATCCAATGGAGTTTATACAGGCAGTATGGAAAAAGGCACTTACTCTGTGGAAATTACTGCTTCAGATTTTAAAACTTACAAAAAGAATTTTACCATTAAAGCTGGGCTTTTAAATGAAATGGATGTTGAGCTTGAAGCAGCAACTCCTTCTAATTTAAAATCATACAACAGGTCAGAAAATGTGGCAGTTGTTCCATATGCAATTTTAGCAGAATGGCCATCCACACCTATTTCTGATGGATATAAAGTAAAGACAATGTTTGGTGTATTCACTATTAATTTAAGTTTTCTTGGAGAAGAGCAAGATAATAAGATTTATAGCTTAAAACAGATGGGACTTTCAGTTAAAGGTCTCGGTGCATACTACTATTCTGTTGAGACAACCTGGGATCCACTTGATATTATTGACCTACCAGAAACAGCACAAAATATTTATGATGCTTATGGTGGATTACCTTTTGCAGTAACACCTGAAATTCCTCTTGGTATTACTGGATTTCAAGGTAAAACAAAAATAAGGATTGACAAAATTATAATTAAAGATAATCTTGGCACCACGCTTGCCACTTTTGATAGTTCAATATACTCAGATTGTAATTATCTATTTAATGTAAATAAAATTTTAAATAAAAATGTTGATGATATAATTGCTGAAATTTATCTAAAAGTTGGCGAAAGTGATACTCTTGGAGATTTTAAAGATATTTCTGTTCTTGATGGTTACAATACACAATATTTAAAATTAACATACACAGTACCACTGGTGAAACCTGAGTCAGGGTGGTATTTTTATAATCCAGTAACAGGAAATGTAAGTAAAATTACTTCTAATTTTGGTCAATCAGTATCTGCTTCATACCTGAGAGGGACAATACAGTATAAAGCTTTTAAACCTTATAAAATTAACCTTGAATATGTAAACTCAGATTATTATGT
>CAZIZE010000074.1:0-7833 GCA_964543655.1 uncultured bacterium | reverse complement strand
TCCATTTGTAAGTTTTATATACCTAACTGTTCCAGCAGCTGAAAAACTACCTTCTGTTGGACTAGCACCAGAACTACTACCGTTATCAATTTCACCGATATTTGTTGTAACCACAGCATAAATAGTAGCACCATATTGCTCAGCATACCTATCTACTTGACCATCTTTATTAAGACCTAAAATAGTAAGTAGCACATATCTGGAATAATCAGTAGCTCCAATTGATGTTTTATCAAGAATAAATTGCCCACTAACTGTGGTGGTTTTTGCAAATAAACTGCTACTAAACATCATCATGAAAATAGTAGCTAAAATTACAAGTAATCTTTTCTTCATTTAATTTCCTCCTTAATTTATTAATTTTTTGATACTACTATACATTGAAACTATAAACTCTTGCGGTTATCCTTTAACCACCTCCTTTCTTTTTTAATTTTAAAGATTTTGTCTCTATTAAAACATAAAAACAAACAAATTTCAAGTTAAAATTTTATTTAGAGCCATAAATAATATCAAGAATGTAAATGTTGTAACTTACTCCATTTACTTTCATAACTCCACTAAAAAGTGCGCTGCCAGCTATGTTAAATGGCATTGTAATAGGTGCAGTTTCATTGTCTGATAGAGTGATAGCTTTTCTAATTATCAATGAGCTTATCTTTTTATAAAAATCTGATGGTGTTAAGTAATTTTGAAAAGCTATGGCAATAACAGTCTCTCCTGATAAGGTAACATTGCACCTCTCCTTTATCTCTTCTCTGCTTATGTGTGATATTGTCATGGAATCATACATACTGTATAAATTGCTTTCAGCAATATCCTCAAGGCAGCTATCATATTGTAATATTGGCAATCCGCCAGTTATGTAATTAGGCTTATTATCACGCCATAAATCAAATAAGGACTTACGAACAGTATCATTAATATCAGGAAAATTTTCTCTATGAACATAAATATAACCAAAAGGATTCTCTCTAAACTGGTTAATTTTATCCACTATCTGTGGATATGGAACAATATCCACTGTGCTAAAAGTCTCGCTCTTAGCTGGAAAAATATTGATAGTAATTGAAAATATTATAAAAAATAGTGTAAAAAAGATAAATTTTCTCATCATGGTATTTTTATAATGCAAATTAAGTGCCAATGTGAAGGGGATGGAGAATAAATGTAGAGCCTATTGATTATACAGATTCACGGTTCAAAGTTCATAGTTCAACGTTGAAACACACTTTTAAAGCTTGCACGGTAAAAAATAACAAAATTTTATAGAATAAATATATATGTAAAAACAGGCAATTATAATGGATTCTTCCCCTTCGCTTTGCTCAGGGTTAGAATAACAGCGTTGTTGTAACTCTGAGGGCTTTAGTTAGGATTTAGGATTTGGGATTTAGGGATTAGGATTTAGTAGGGGCAATTCATGAATTGCCCTTATACAAAACTTTAAATCAAGAGATTTTTCGGGCCAACCCCCTCAAAATCACTGCTTTTATGCTAAATAGAAGCAGTTATAAAAAAATTACTATTGGGTTTTGCATTTGGTTTTATATTATTTTTAAAGATTAGGGACTATTGACTAACGACTAATGACTAATTTATTGGCTATATTGAGCCAGGGTGGTTAAATTTGACCAGTTTGTTAAAATTTGTATCCTATTTTTATAATAAAATTGAAAGGTCTGTTTTTCTCAGGCTCATAATTCCCTGGAAGCATATATCTTGTATTGAATATATTTTCAGCAAATATTTTAATATTAAAATTATTCAAGTTAGTAACATTAAAACCAGCATTAAAAATTACTTTATTGCCCACTTTTATTTTTTTATCTTCTGGTAAAAAGTAGTAAACTCTATCTCCTGTGTAATTCATTGTCAGGTAGCATTTAAAGTTTTTCTTGGTATAAATTATACCTGCATTTCCAAATCTTTTGGCTCCTATGTCAAGAGGCTTGCTTAATGTTTTGTAAAATTTTTCTATTTGAAAATCAGGTGTTACAATTATATAATCAAGTAATTTGTAATACTCATTTTCAAGGTTGTTATTTAAAATAAAAGTGCCATTAATGTAGTAAGAGATATTTTTGCTAAACTTACCTTTTACACCAGCTTGAATTCCGTAAATATTTGCTGATAATTTTTTTGAATAACCTGCATATGAATCTTCTAAAATTAAATTTTTTATTCTATTCCTGAAAAACATTAAAGAATATCCTTTGTATCTTCCTTCTATATTGAGGTTGTAAACTTTTTCAGGAATAACCTTACTTCTTTGGAGAAATTCTTTTGGAAAAGGTGTTCTGTATGAAAGCCCATAATTTATTTTAAATATAAATTTATTTTTAAAATATCCTGTTCCAATGTTAAAACTGTCAGTATTATCATATTTGGAATGAAAATCTTTCCTGTATCCAAACCATGTTTCTACATTTTTAAAATGTTTCCTAAATTGAGCAAAGTATGAGTTTAAATAAGTATTAACAGAAACTTTGTCAATAAGTGGATAAAAAGTGGAGTTATTGATAATATAATCTGGAATGAAACTTCTAACAACAGCATCAGAATTATCTATTTTATTTTTTCTGTAATTGTAACCTAATGTTATCATCGCTGTATTATCAAACAGATCTCTACTGTATAGTATACCTGCGTAATATACTTTATTTCTCTGGTGTATTGTAATATTGCTTTCTCTGGATGTAAAGTCCATATCAAGATAGTAAGTTTTTATATCAATGGAAGAGTGTATAAATTTTTTATTGTACTCAAGCTTGGCAAGATTAAAAGGTTTGTTATTCTCAGAATTCCAGAAATACTCTTTGTAGGAATTAATAAATCTATTTTTACTATTTGAAAGGCGAAGAGTAAAGTTTAATTCATTATTATAGATTAATTTAGTTGCAAAATCAAGATTATAACTTTTGTGTGCATATTTTGTTTTAAATTTTTTCTCAAGATTCTGATAATAGAGGGAAAACATTGCATTGAATTTGTTAAATAATTTTCCCCCTTCAATGAAAACATTTTTCTCTCTATTAAAGCTATTGCCTGAAGCAGAAATATTTATACCATTAATTTCAGAACCTTTTTTTAGTACAGCGTTCATAACACCAGCAAATGCATCCGGTCCCCAGAGCACTGAAGATGCTCCATAAACAACTTCTATTTTTGAAAGGTTTTTTAAAGGTAGGTCATTATTAAGTGGCACAACACTTCTTGTGAGGTCTGAGGTAATTGGCACGCCATCATATAAGAACAGTAGAGAATCCGGGATACCTCTAAAGTAAAGTTTTGTTCTCTGATTAGTGTCATCTATATAAAAACCAGGAATATTTGTAAGAGCATCTTTAAAATTTGTATATGTTGAAAAATCTTTTATAAGTTTATTAGAGGCAGGTGCTTTAGCAGGATTTTCAGGTCTGCCAGAAGCTATGGTTATAACATCAGTATCTTCGCCAACAAAAAATAGAGTGTCGTTAATGTTTTTACCTGAAAGATTTATTGAGAGAATAATTAGAAATATAAAAACAATTTCAACATAAGCAAAAATTATTCTTTTCATCTACTTCCCTTCTAACATTTTTACTCTGGTTCTTAACTTTGACCTTGTAAGGCCAAGTAGTCGTGCTGCTGCACTTTTATTACCACCTGTTTTATCAAGAGCTTGTTTTATTAATTCCTTTTCAAGCTCTTCAAGGTTTATTCCATTATCTGGCAATAGTATATTACCATTTAATTTTTTTGGTGAATCAGACAATTTTAAAAATTTAAGATGCTCCGCATTTATTGGCAATTTGCCTCCAGCAAGAATCCATGCTCGTTCTATTATATTCTTTAATTCTCTAATATTTCCAGGATAGGTGTATGAGAGAATAATTTTTTTTGCATTTTCTGTAAAAAATTCATTATAATCTCCCTGAGAAAGCTCTTTAATAAAAAAATTTGATAGTGGTAAAATGTCTTCTCTTCTCTCCCTCAATGCTGGAATATGAACAGGAATCACATTGAGTCTGTAAAAGAGGTCTTCTCTAAAATTTTTCTCCTCAACAAGCTGTTGAAGATTTTTATTGGTTGCTGCAATTATCTGAACATCAACTGATATTTCTGTAGAGCCACCAACTTTATAAAATTTCTTTTCCTGTAAAACCCTTAAAAGTTTTCCCTGAATGTCAAATGGTAGGTCTCCAATTTCATCAAGAAAAAGCGTGCCTCCATCAGCAAGCTCAAAAGCACCCTTTTTACTTCTTGCAGCACCAGTAAATGCACCTTTTTCATAACCAAAAAGCTCAGATTCAACAAGTTCCCTTGGTATGGCATTGCAATTTAATGCTATGAATCTATTGTTTTTTCTACTGCTCATTTTATGAATAAAACGAGCAATCACCTCTTTGCCAACACCTGATTCTCCTGTAATAAGATAGGTTGTTCTGTTTAAAGATATTGCCCTTTTTAACATTAAAATTATCTCTCTCATTTTTTGAGATTCAAATATCAGCTCAACAGGTAATTTGAGGTTTTCAAGCTCTTTTTTTAATTCATTCTTTTCCTGTAAAATTTTTGAAATTCCAAGCGCTTTTTCAACAGTGATTAATATTTTCTCCTCTTCAAATGGTTTCTGAATATAATCAATAACTCCCTTTTTCATAGCTTCCACTGCTGATTCTATAGTAGCAAAAGCAGTTATAAAAATTACAGGTACAGGGATATTTTCTTTTTGAATATATTCTAATAATTCAAAACCATCCATTTCAGGCATTTTTATATCACTAATAACCAAATCTATATCATTTTCCTTTAAAGTTTCAATAGCTTGCCTACCATTGGCAGCTTCTAAAATATGATAATTTTTTTGCATTAACATTATTTTAAGAATTCTTCGAAGTTTGTCTTCATCCTCCACTATTAGGATAGTAGCCATAATTCCTCCATTTATACTATTCTATTTTTGTGAAAACTAATTATAAATGTAGTTCCTTTACCCTCTCTGGAGTAAAAGGATATATTTCCATTAAGCTGGTACACAGCTTTAACAACAAAGGTAAGCCCTATTCCTGAACCATCTTTCTTGGTAGTAAAAAATGGATCAAATATTTTCTCTTTTACTTTATCAGAAATACCTTTGCCATTATCTTTTATTACTATGTTCCAGGATTTTTTGTTAACACTTAATATAAATTTTATTTCAGTGGCATTTGCTTCAACAGCATTTTTTACAAGATTCATAATAATATGAGTAAAAACCTCTTCATCTATTAACACCTGAATATTTTTATAAATTTTAATTTTTACATTGATTTCAGGATAGTTCACTTGACATTTTTTGGCAACAGAGTAAATAAAATCAGTTAGATTTATATTTTTCTCATTTAACTTAAAATTTTTTGCCATCATTAAGAAATCTTTTATTAATTTGTCAATTCTGTTAATTTCCTCTCCAATATATTGAATCATTTCCTGTTTAGTTGTTGTATCAATACTTTCCTTTTTAATAATATCAAATGCACCTTTAATTATTCCAAGAGGATTTTTTATTTCATGGGCAACAGTTAAGGAAAATTTCCCCACTTCTGCAAGAGTTGTTTGATGTATAAGTTTTTTATAGTTATCTTCAAGTTTTTTCATAAGATCTATATATGCTCTGAATAATTTATCTATTTCAGGAGGACAACTTTGTTTGATTTTGGTGTAGTAATTTGATAAACTTTTTTGATTCTCTAAATTGCCCTGCCAGAATTCAAGAGGTTCAAGAAAATTCTTCTTTAATATCTTAAAAGCAAAAATAAAAACAGTAATTGCAATTACAAAAGATATAAAAAATGAAATAAAGAAAACTTTGTACATAACTCTTTTTATATTCTCACGTGAATAGTAAAGTTCTACACGCCCTAATTTGACAACCTTTTCTTCAAGGTTGAAAAAATCATTTTCTGAAAATTGTTTTGTAAATATTGGGAAAATTATCCTGTAGCCCTCTGTGATTCCTTTTGTAAAAGTAGTTTTATTATTTTTTAAAATAACTTTCACACCTATAATATCTCTATCTTTCAATAAATCATCTGCTCTTTTTATAAGTATATCCCTTCTGTGAAGCAGAAGTGAAAGAGCTGCTACTTTTGAAAATTCAGTGCCCAAAATGTTAATTTTCTCATGGAATTTTTCTTTAAAAAGTCCTAAAAATAGTTTATTATTAATAAACAAAACTGAAATAAAGGTAACCATTACAGATACAAATATTATAATAAAAACTCTTTTATTTAGATTTAGTCTCATTGTTAATCCCTAAAAAATTAAAAGGTGCATTAACCACTTTGCAATCTATATTTTTTAAAAATCTATTTTTTATTACATTACCTATCTTTTTATAATTGATAACAATTGAATATGTAGCACCAGCTTTGTAAAAATAGGTGTTAAAGCCAATTGTTCTCATTTTAAAAAAAGTGGCTTTTTCTATGAGATAATTTATAATATCAACAGAGGAGTAGAGATTGTCAGGTAACATCCACAACACAGCTTTTTTATTTGTTTTTAATATTGCTTCAAATTTGTCAAAAACGTCTGTTTTTATAATTTTAAGATTAATATTTTTATTTTTGAAAATAGCTGAAGCTTTTTTTAAATAGGTTTTAACTTTTTTGTTTGAATATGGTGCTATAAGATAATTTATTTTTTCTTTTTTAAAAAAAGGGAGCCATTTTTCTGGAGGAGGATAGAGATATATTGCGAAACTTTGATTATCTTTTATAAAATTTTCAGCTTCATTTTTATAAATGAGAAATGTAAAAATTTTTTTATTAATTTTTTCAGCTTTTTTTAAAAAATTATTAGCCTTGTTACCAGCAGAAATAGCAATATCACAGGATTTTAAAGAACTTGTAAAAAATTCTGATTCAGAAAGATCGTAAATTCTAACTTTACCCTGATAATTCTCAGAAAAACCATTAACCATCTCTATGTAAGGCTTTAATTTTTTACTTAATAAAAAGCAGGCGTTTTGTGAATAAGCTTGAAAAATTAAAATTTTAAAAAAGAATATAAAAAAAAAGAATTTTTTCATAATCCTTCTTTTGAATAACTTTCTACCTTTGAATCCCACCATTTACTATTATCTAAAATTTCAAGAATGTTTCCCACAATAATAGTAACAAGTTTTTCATTTTCAATTTTAATTCTTTCTAAATCAGTATGCATGTTTTTCACAGTGGTTTTAATTATAGCTTCTTTATCTGAAGTAAGATTATATCCCACAATAACAGGTGTGTTTTCATTGTAAACAGATTTTAGTTGTTTTTGAAGCATTTTAGCTGATAAAATGTTCATATAAATAATAAGGGTAGATTCTCTATTTGTATATCTGGTAAAATCAGCATTTCCCTTTCTCTCAAGTAACATTCTTGTACTTAAAATGGAGATGGAATAGATTTTACCACAGGCATTTAAGATTCTTTTAAGTTTAGCAGAGAGATAGCTGTAAGTGCCAACACCTGGCACCACTTCAATATCTTTTTCAAATATTTTCATAAACCCAGAAAAAGGGGAAAAAATAGATAGATCTCCAGGTACCATAAAGGCTACATTTTTATTTTGAGTTAAATTTTGTTCTACTATTTCTCTGATTTTATTAAAAGAATGGTTGAAGAAAAAATATTTTTCTTTTTTTGCAACTATATCGTTGAAAATCTTTTCATAAGGTGGAAAATAAAATATAACTTCTGATTTTTTTAGGCACTCCTCACCTGCTATAGTTATAAGATTTCTCTTACCAGGACCACAGCCAATAAGATAGAGTTTCCCTCTAATATTTATCCCCCTGAGTTTAGTTGGTAGCTGGTA
>CAZIZE010000073.1:0-6855 GCA_964543655.1 uncultured bacterium | reverse complement strand
ATTACTGGTTAAACTGATTTAAAATATCAATTATTTCATTTTTTATCTTTTCCTGAAATTGTCTATCTATAATTTTATTCCCATTCATATCAGTAATATAAAATGTATCAATTGCTTTAATCCCTTGTGTTGAAATTTTGGAAGATTGTATTTCTACCCCTCTTTTTGATAAAATCTTTGTAATTAAATAGAGAAATCCTGTGAAGTCTTGAGCAATAATCTCTAAAATTGTAAAAAATTCATTATCATCATTGTTAAATTTTATAATTGGAATTATATTGTATGATTTAACCTTTTTAATATTGCTAAAAATCTTATCTTCAACCATTTTAAAAAAATTTTTATCATCACCTTTAGTAGATAAATATTTATGCAAATCATCTTTTATTTTAGGTAACTTTTCATAAAAATAATCATCATAATAAACAGGAGTGGCTTCAAAAAAATCTATGATTGTGCCATCAAGATTTGTATATATCTCAGCACTGATAATGTTTAAGTTGTTCAAAGTAAATACTGCTACTATTTTATTAAAAATCGCTGGATAATTATAATAAATTTCCAAAAATTTGTATGTATTGCTCTCCTGCTTATATTCAACATCAATAAATGGTAATGATTTATTCTCTTTAATTAAATTATAAATTTTTAAAATCTCCTCTTCACTAAAATTTTGAATTAACCTTCTTGAAAGCTGAGATAGGAATTTGTTAAACTTAATCTCTTCATTTTTAGGCAATATTTCTATAGCATAACCTTTTATCTGGGCAATTTTCTCCTGCAATGTTTCTATCTCAAACTTTTTATGAGAAATTATTGAAAAGGCTTTTATATACAACTCTTGCAACAGAGAATATTTCCATTTATCAAGAGATTCAGGAGAAACACCTTTTAAATCAGCAAAAGAGATTAAGAAAAGGTAATTTAATTTATCTACATTTTTTACAAGCTTGGCAAAATTCAAAATTTCCTCTTCATTTTTCAAATCTCTTCTTAATGCTGTATTTGTCATTAATGTATGATTTCTAACAAGAAATGTTATAATATCTGTATCTTTCTGAGATAAATTAATTCGTTTGCAAATTTTTTTAGCTACAATTTCACCTTTGATTAAATGAGATTCCTCACCTTCCACACCTTTGCCAATATCATGAATTAATGCTGCAAAGAGCAAAGTTTTTTTATTGGGAATATTCAGGGATAAAGCTGAAATAAACGGATACTCAACAATATATTTCCCTGCAAAAAGATTTCTCAACTCCTGAACCACAAGAATACTATGAATATCAATTGTAAATTTATGATAAAAATCGTAAGTTATCTTATATTTTATTTTTTTAAATTCAGGAATAACATAACTTAAAAAATTTAACTGATTCATAACTCGTAGAGTGGTTGCCAAACCATGCCCCTTTTCCAAAATATTGAAAAATAGGGCTTTCATACCTCTGTCTTTTAAAAAAGTAGGCTTTACTTTAATAATATATGATTTCAATGATTTTATTAGTTTATACGATAAAAATACTTTATATTTTTGAGAATAATAAAATGCTTTTAAAATATATTTAGGGTTATCCCTGAAAACATTGCTATCTTTTACATTTAACTTATAATTTTTTATATAAAAATTTTTATCTATCTTTTTATTAAATGCAATATTAAAGAGATAATTTGAATAAAACTTCTCCCTAAAATATTCATAAAGGTAATCAACAATTTCTGTGTAGATATAAAACTTTTTCATTAAATATTGCTGGCTGTTTGTTCTATTTGGATAGAAAAATTTTGAAATTTTCTCCTGATTCTCAAAATTTAAGGTATCAACTTTCTTATTATTAACAGCATGCAACAAGTTTCTAATATGCAAAAAAAATGCTTTACTTCTTTTAAAAGCAGAAATTTCACTTTTACTTATAAGATTCTCTAAATTATTCCCTACTTTTAAAATCCAGTTAATTAAACTAATATCTCTCAGGCATCCTGGACTATTTTTAATATCAGGCTCAAGGCCATATGTTAATCTACCCATTTTTTCTCTACGGTTATCATTTAAAACAAAAAGCTCTTTTATATTTTTTAGAAGAATTGTATTGGTCATTAAATATTTCCGACAAATTCCAAGAAAATCTTTATAAAACTCTTCATCTCCAACTATTAGCCTTGAGTCAAAAATCTTTGTCCATTCAATAATATCATTGGTGCAATAATCAATAAATTCATTATTTGTTCTTATACTGTAACCTATTTCTATCTTCTCATTCCATAAAGGATAAATAACAGAGTTAACTATTTTATTGTATAGATCTTCATCTTTTTCTTCTGTTAGAATCAAAATATCAAAATCAGAATAAAAACATAACTCTTTCCTTGAAAAACTACCAGTGGCAAGGATAAAAAACTTTTTATGAGAAGTGATATTTTTGCATGATTCAATTAGAAAATTTTTAAAAATTTTGTAAAGCTCTTTTTGAGCTTCTATATTTGTAATTTTTTTTTGCAAAAAATTATTTTTTATCTGTTCAATCTTATTTTTCATTTTAAAATTTTATCATAAAATTTTTGAATTTAAAAGAAAAAAATCTTGATTTAGAGTAATTAATGTTTTATTCTTATACCTATGGGAAAAATTACCAGAACTAAACCTGTTAAGCTTATTTGTAGTATAATTTACCAAAAAGAATCTATTTTACCATTAGTTTTTAAAAAACTTGAAAATAACATTGGCTCAATAGAGTTTGTTAGTGAGCACTTTATTTTTAATCATACAAATTATTATGAAAATGAAATGGGGAAAAATCTTTTTAGAAAATTTATAATTTTTAAAGGAGTTTTTCAGAGAGATAATCTTGCACAGGTTAAAATTGATACAAATAAAATTGAGGAATCTTTTACTATTTCAGGAAAAAGGCAGGTGAATTTAGACCCTGGCTATATAACACTTGAAAATTTTATTCTATTTACCACTAAAAATTACACTCATAGAATTTACCTTGAAAAAGGTATTTTTGCTGATCTTACACTTATTTATGAAAACAGAAAATTTAACAAATTACCCTGGACATATCCAGATTATGCATCTGATGAAATTAGAAAATTTTTAAAAAATATTAGAGAAAATTATAAAAATGAAATAAAAAAGGAAGGGATGTTAAATGAAAAAAATTAAGTTTTTTCTTCTAATTTTAATAATTTTTCTTTCACTTTCAGCATTAGCTTTTTCAAAAGTTCAAACTCACAATGGTTTAAGATACTACTTTTATCAGGATAAAGGTAGCAGGATTGGTGCAATTAATGTTCTTGTTAGAGCAGGAAGCATATTTGATGAACAAGGGAAAGATGGCACAGCTTTTATTCTTGCTAATCTATTAAAAAAAGGTGGTACAGAAAAGTATAGTACCGATAAGCTGTTAAATATCCTTGATGCTACTGGTATAGAACTATATTCATCCTGTGGAAAAGATTTTATTAATATAAATCTTAAATTTATAAAATCAGAGGAAAAACGTGCTTTTGAAATTTTGGAGCAGGTATTATTTTATCCATCTTTTAATAAAAAAGAGTTTGACAATATAAAAAGAGAAGTTATAGGTCTAATAACATCATACCAGAATAATAATGACTATCTTGCATTGCATCAGGGAGCAATTCACCTATTTAAAAATAGAGCTTATGCACATTCATCTTTTGGAGAAATTAATACAGTTAAAAATTTGACAATTAATGATGAGAAAAATTTTTATAAAAAATATTTTATCCCATCTAATATGATTATTACTTTTGCTGGTAATCTTGATAAAAATTTGATTAATTCATTTATTAATAAAAATTTTAAAAAATCATCACATAAAAAAATCAAAGAAATATTTCCTGTATATTTCAATAAAAAAGCTAATCTATTTAAAGAGAAGAATTTAAAACAGTCTTATATCTACTTTTTATTTCCATCTTCTGGTTTAAAAGGAAAAGATTTTTATTCTTTAAAAATTCTTGGTTTTATTCTTGGTGGCAATCTTACCTCAATACTTGCAGAAAAAATAAGAAAAGAGCTTGGTCTTGCATACTCTGTTTATAGCTTTAACTATCCATATGTAAATGGTGGCTTTTTTGTTATTGGAATGCAAACTGAAAATAGCACCAGAGAAATGGCAATAAAAACCACTTTAAATATTTTAAAATCATTGAAAAAACATGGTATATCAGAAAATAAAATTAAATTTGCCAAAAATTTTTTTTCTGGCAAAATTCCAATATCATTACAATCTCTGTTAAGTATTGCTAACTATTACTCTCAGGCTATTTTTTTAAACAAAAATTTACCACCATGGGATGATGATATAAAGCATATAGAAAAAGTAAATAAAAGAGAGATAGATCACCTTGTTAAAAAATTATTTGACTTTAACAGAATGGTAATAAGTGTTGTTGGAAAAAATGGAAAATGATAGTTCAGAAAACTACCTTGCGCTTTTTGTAACATTATCAGCTTTACTTTATCTTATAGAAGGGGCTATTCCCAAGCCCTTTCCCTGGATGAAGCTTGGACTTGCAAATATCATTACCATAATAGCACTATACTTTTTTGATTTAAAATTTTTGCTAAAACTAATCATGCTAAGAGTTTTTACAGGAGCACTTATAACTGCAACTCTTTTTACTCCAACATTTTTTCTATCATTGTCTGGCGGAATGATGGCTGTTTTAGCAATGTATGTGGTTTTTAAAATTTGCAGGAAATTTCTATCCCCTGTTGGAATTTCTATAGTTGGAGCAGAAGTGCATATTTTTACACAATTAATTTTTGTCTACCTTTTTTTAATAAAAGATAAAACAATCTTTTCAATTACACCTTTACTACTGTTAATATCCCTTTTTACAGGCACATTTGTTGGCTTTATTTCAAATAAGGTTATTTTAAAACTTAAGAAATTATCTTTTTAAAATCCTAATTTCTGCTCCATATTTCTTTTGGAAAGATAAAAAGCCATATTGTCAAATTCTGAAATTATAAAAACATTTTTCAGAATAATCTTATTTTCATCTACTTTTATTTTTACTGGTGCAAAATTTAAAAATGCAGAAATACCTAACTCAATAAGTTTATCAACAACTTCTTGTGCAACATCAGCAGGAGTTGTAATCACTGCAAAATCAGGGGATAACCTCTCTATAACATCTTTGTTTATCTCATTAAAATCTGATACCTCAATATTTTCACTTACTTTTTCTCCAATAATACTTTTATCTACGTCAAAAGCACCTACCCATTTATAACCATCCTCTTCAAAAGAGGGGTAATGTAAAAGTGCTCTACCAAGATTACCAACACCAACAAGAATTGACTTCCAGGTTCTATTTAAACCAAGTACCTCTTTAATATCATCCTGTAATTTTTTAATATCATAACCAACTCCACGAACTCCAAACTCTCCAAAATATGATAGGTCTTTTCTAATTTGAGCTGAATTAATGCAACAAACATCACCAAGGTCATTGGAAGAAACAACCTGAGTTCCCTGTTCTTCAAGCTTTCTAAGGCATCTAATATAGATAGATAACCTTTTAATGGTAGCTTCTGGAATTTTAGAAAAATAATATTCTTTCTTCTTTTGCATGGTTCAATCTCCTTATTCTACTGCTTTGCAAAAAAAGGGGAATTATCCCCTTTTATTTTGTTATTGATTTAATTTTAGCTATATCACTATTAATATTTTGCAGAATTAGCATAACATATCTGTGATTATGAACACCTTTACTACCATCATCTTTTATAAAATTATAGTTGAAAACTATCTGATTAAAGAGCTTTTCTGCTTTTTTAACATCTTTCCCTTCTCTTCTTGCAAGCTTAATTGCCTCTCTAAGTTCATTTATCTCTTTTTTAATTTCTGGTAATTTCTCTTTTACTTCTTTCTGCATCTCTTTTATCTTTGGCATACCATAATCTTCATCACCATCATGGCAATCTATACAAGATTGAACAACTGGTTTGAAATCCATTTTATCTGAATTAGAGTGGCAATCTGTACATGCAACATCATCATACATAACATCTTTTTTACCAACAACTCCTTCTGCTCCCTTACCATTTCTCATTTCTGATTGACCTGCATGACAGGTAGTACAATCATCTATCTCAACATCCTCTTTTTTATGACAATTATAACATATTGTTTTATGAGGTGGCTCATAAGGAACATTTTTATAACTATGAACTACAAATTGATGACATTTGTCACACATTTCATTCCTAAAATCACAGTCAGAAGAATGGTGAGGAAAAGAAATAGCTTTAGCTCTATCACTATCCTGAAAATCTTTATGGCATTTCAAACATGCCTGATATGGAGCATCAGCATGGGCTCTGATTATTTTCTGATAAATTTTTTCTTTATCTTTATTGAACATATAAATAACATGATAATATGCAGATTTTGAGCCATTACCAAACTTTGCTTCAAGTAATCCAACTATACCTGGCTTTGCATGGCAATCCATACATCCAGCCCTTTTATGTTCATTCCAGTATGTTGCATGGGAAGATTTTTCCCAGGCATTATACACATGGTCCATTTCATGACATGAACCACAAAATTGAGGTGCCATTGTGCTCTCTATTGCGCCAACACTAAATCCTATTAAAAGCAGAAGAAGCACATAAATTACAAACTTAAATTTCCACAATGCTTTAAATATTTTGCCCATTTTCTCAACTCCTTACAATTTTTTAGCAATAAATAAACAGAAACTCTTTCTGTTTATTTATTACCAAATCAGAGGGGAAAATTTTCCCCTACTACACAAAACAACACAGATAGTTGATTGATTATATATCAATCTGATAATTACAAAAATTAT
>CAZIZE010000072.1:0-38471 GCA_964543655.1 uncultured bacterium | reverse complement strand
GGCTGTGGAGAAGGTGAATGCGGTGCATGCACAGTGCTTGTAAATGGTCTCAATGTTGATAGCTGCCTATATCCTGCAATGGAAATAGAAGGAAAAGAAGTAGTTACAATTGAAGGGCTTTCAGAAAATGGAGAGCTTTCTGCAATTCAAAAATCATTTCTTGAAAATGGCGGTGTCCAATGTGGCTTTTGCACTCCTGGAATGATTATGAGCACAAAAGCTTTTATTGATAATTTGAATGGCAAAGGTGCATCAGATGAAGATATAAAAAGAGCCTTATCAGGCAATCTTTGCAGATGCACTGGATACGTTCAGATAATAGAATCTGTTAAAAAAATAATTTAGGATTTAATTGAATTTTATTAAATCCTAATTATTTGGAGGATAAAATGTCTAATTTTTCTTTTATAGGAAAAAGAGTAGCAAAACTTGATGCTCCTGAAAAATTGTCAGGAGAAGCAGAATATATTCATGATTTGAGTCTACCTAAAATGTTGTATGGCAAAATTAAAAGAGCTGAATATTGCCATGCTATTATAAAAAATATTGATACATCAAAAGCTGAAAAGCTTCCAGGAGTAAAAGCTATTTTAACAAGAGAAAATAATCCTGTAAAAGATTTTAAAATAGGATTTATAAAAGATAATCCCCCTTTAAAATGTGACAGAGTTAGACAATTTAGAGATGAAGTTGCAGCAGTTGCAGCAATTTCAGAGGAAATAGCAGAAGAAGCATGTGATTTAATTAAAGTTGAATATGAGCCATTACCTGCTGTTTTTGATCCAGTGGAAGCAATGAAAGAAGATGCACCTAAAATACATGAAAAAGATTTTATGGGCAGAGAAATCAAAAATAATATTTTGCCTGTTAAATGGCATTTAGAGCATGGAAATTTAGAGGAAGCAAAGAAAAAATCAAAATATATTGTTGAATCTGAGTATAGAACTTCATGGGCTCATCACTGCTGCATGGGCACTACTGGAATAATTGCAAATTTTGATTTGAACAATAACTTAACTGTTTACCTACCCACTCAAATTCCAAATCTTGTTCAAAATGACTTTAATCAACTTTTAAGAGCACTTGGGTTGAGAAATAAAACAACTCGTGTTGTTATACCCACAATTGGTGGTGCTTTTGGAAATAAACTTGATACTCACTGCTATGAATATATAGCTATTCTTCTTTCATGGTTAAGTAAAAAGCCTGTAAAAATACTTTTTGACAGAGCTGAAGAATTTCTTGCAATGGCACCAAGACAACCTTCAATTATAAAAATATCTCAAGGTTGTGATGAAAATGGAAAGTTAACTTTTAGAGAAGCAAGAGCTATTCTTGATAATGGTGCATATACCTCTTGGGGAGCAACAACACCTTCAGTAATGTTTGTGCCTATGAGTTCTTTATACAAATTGGAAGCTGTAAAATTTGATGCAGTATGTGTTTACACCAATAATATTTATGCTCAGGCTTTCAGAGGTTATGGCAACCCTCAGGCAAATTTTGCAATTGAATCATCAATTGATGAGCTTGCAAATGAAGCAGGCATTGACCCTGTTGAATTCAGGCTTATAAATGCCAATGAGCCAAATGAGACCACACCAATGGGTTTAAAAGTTACATCATGTGGATTAAAAGATTGCCTTGAACAGGTAAAAAAAGAGTTAAAATGGAATGAAAAAAGAGAAAAAAATAGAGGAGTTGGTGTTGCTTCTCTAATACATGTAGGTGGTGCTGCAAGGATATACAGGTCAGATGGACATGGAATGATAATGAGAATAGATGATTTTGGAACAGTTTTTGTCTATACAGGAGCAGCTGAAATAGGCCAAGGCTCAGAAACAGCAATTGCCCAAACAGTTGCTGAAGTGCTTGGTGTATTTTTAGAAGATGTTAGAATTGTTAGGCACGATACAGATGTTTGTCCATGGGATGTAGGTACCCATGCAAGCAGACAAATGTATGTATCTTGCAAAGCTGCAATTAGATGTGCTAATGCAGCTAAAGAAAAAATACTTGATTATGCCTCTAAATTTATGAAAGATGAAGTATTAAAACAGAACAAAAATAATCCCAATTTTAATGAAGAGTATCTTGATTATCTTTTTGATCCAGAAAATTTAGAAATTAAACATAGAAAGGTTTTTCTTAAAAGATTTCCTGAATTAAAAGATTACTACGTTTCTTTTGATAAGATTTTAAGAAGAATTCATTTTAGAGGAAATAAAAGTGGTAATATGATTGTTACAGAGACTTTTTTTGAACCTGATACAGAGATGTTGCATCCAAAAACTTCAAAAGGTAATTTAAGTGAAACATACGCATTTGCTGCGCATGGTGTAGAAGTTGAAGTTGATAGAGAAACTGGCGAAATAAATATTATAAAATTTATAGCAGCTCATGATGTTGGAAAAGCAATTAATCCATTGCTGCTTGAAGGACAGATTTATGGTGGAGTTATGCAAGGAATTGGCTTTGCACTTTATGAAGAGATGATATTAGAAAATGGTAAGCTTTTAAATCCTGATTTTCTTGATTATAAAATTCCCACAATTATGGATACTCCTGATATAAAAATAAAACTTATAGAAAAATCTGATCCAAAAGGCCCATTTGGTGCAAAGGGAATTGGTGAAATTGGGTTAATACCTGTTGCTCCAGCAATTGCCAATGCAATAAAAAATGCAACCAATATTAGAATATCATCATTACCAATAAAACCTGAATTATTACTTGAAAAATTAATACAAATTAATTAAAAGCAGGTAATTTTCTATTGACTTTTTTCTTATTTCGTATTAGTAATTATTATTAATAAAAATAGAAGGAGGTTTTATGGCTTCATTAAAAGGTACAAAAACAGAAAAAAATATTTTAACAGCTTTTGCTGGTGAATCTCAGGCAAGGAACAGATACACATATTTTGCATCTAAAGCTAAGAAAGAGGGTTATGTTCAAATAGCTGCAATATTTGAAGAAACTGCCAATCAGGAAAAAGAGCATGCTAAACGATTATTTAAATTACTTGAAGGTGGTGAAGTAGAAATTCAGGCAAGTTTTCCAGCAGGTGTTATTGGTTCAACACTTGAAAATTTAAAAGAAGCAGCAGGTGGTGAAAATCATGAATATACAGTTATGTATCCAGAATTTGCAAAAATTGCAAGAGAAGAAGGCTTTGAGCATATTGCAAAAATTTTTGAATCAATAGCTGTTGCAGAAAAATTTCATGAAAAAAGATATAAAGCGCTTGCTGAAAATATTGAAAATAATAAAGTATTTAAAAAAGACTCAGAAGTTGTTTGGCAATGTAGAAACTGTGGATATATTCACACTGGTAGTGAAGCACCTGATGTTTGTCCAGCATGTGCTCACAAAAGAGATCATTTTCAGCTTGTTGCTGAAAACTGGTAAACTCATGACCCCTCCCCCCTCTTTTGAGGGGTAATATAAGTTTACGGTTCAAGGTTCATAGTTCAACGTTGGAAAACACTTTAATAACAACAATTAAAGACCTTTGCACAGTGTCTTTAGTGATATGCTAAAATTTTTATTTATAATAATAACTTATGGATTCTTCAGTTGCTACGCTCATTCAGAATGACCCAAAAAAGTCATTCTGAGCAAAGCGAAGAATCCATTATAACTGTCTGTTTTTACATATATATTTATTTTGTAAAATTTTGCTATTTTTTATTGCGCAAAGCTTTCACACTTTATAATGGATAAAAAAAAATTAAAAACATACCTTGAAGAGCTATACAAAAAATATAATAAACAGGAATTTATTTCACCTGATCCACTGCAATTTTTATACAAATATAGAGAAAAAGCTGATATTGAAATTATAGCTTTAATTGCTTCATCTCTTGCTTATGGGAATGTTACAACTATTTTAAAAAATATAAAAAAAGTTACATTAACTATGAAAAATCCTTATATCTACATTCTTTCTGCACCAGAAGCAAAAATAAAAAAAGATTTTAAGGATTTTAAGCATAGATTTACTACTGGTGAAGAAATATCAAACCTACTAATTGCTTTAAAAAGGATTTATGAGTCTTATGATTCTTTATTTGACTTTTTTTTTGGTATTTATAATGAAAACAATACTAATATAATTGATACTTTAAAAGTTTTTTCAAAATACTTTAAACAATCCCCTACCCTTATCCCAGATGTTAGTAAAGGAAGTGCATGTAAAAGGTTATTTTTATTTCTAAGATGGTTAATCAGGAATGATAATGTTGACATAGGAATCTGGGATAAAATTCCTTCATCTTGCTTAATAGTACCTGTTGACACACATATGCTAAATATTTCAAATATGTTAAAATTTACAACCAATAAAAATGCAACTTTAAAAACAGCTATTGAGATTACTAATAATTTTAGGGAAATTACTCCTGAAGATCCAGTTAAATACGATTTTGTTTTAACCCGTTTTGGAATAAGAAAAGATTTGAATATATCAGAGCTTGATTATCTTGCATAGCAGTATAAGCATCGATACTTGCACGTTCCATACTCTCCAATGTCGACGCTTTTATCGCATCTGCATTGAGCCCTCTGACCATAATGCTTTTTTACTGCTAACTTTGGGTTAAAAATTTTTCCATCAACACATTTTGCAGATTCTATTCCAGCCACTTTGTAGCAGCATGTGGTAACAATTTTTCCATAATTTTTAGCAATTAAATTAAGCTCTTTTATAATGGCTTCTTCCTGTTTTTTATTTTTTTCAATATTTGGGAAAAATTTTTTTATTTTTCTATACATCGTCACTATTGAAACTGTTATTTTATATGTATTTTCATTTATCTGAGAGAGAATCATTTCAAAGTTCTCTTTATGAAAATCTTTATTAAAATTTGAACTTAAAATTATAGGATCATATCTCCAGATAATTTTGTAAGGTTTTATAATTGTAGCTAATTCATTGAATATATCTATTCTCTCCTTTATATTTGCCAAATATGGCTCAATTTTTTCAGGATAATTGTTTAAAGTAAACTGGAAATAAAATTGAAAACCTCTATCTTTTATCTCTCTTAAATATGGGAAAAAAGGCTTTGGATTTTTACTCCAAAAAACTATTCCATCAATATCACTTTGTTGAAATGTTAAATAGCTAACTTTTCTATTAAATGGATTAACTATTTTAAATGTTCCATTAATCAGTGAATCAAAAAAATTTTTACCAAAAAAAGCAGGTATATCTGTTCTTCTACTTGCACTTATTATCATATTTTGCTATCCTCATTTTATGTTATTGCAGGTGTCAAATATTACATTTAAATATAATGAGAATATTATTTTAAATAACATAAATCTATCTGTTAATAAAGGTGATATTATAGTTATCATAGGTGAGTCAGGTAGTGGCAAATCTACTTTTTTAAAGTTATTAAATGCATTAATTCCACCAACAAAAGGTAAAATATTTTTTAATGGTAAAGATATTTATTCCTATAATCCTTCCAATCTTAGGAAAAAAATTTGTTTTATACCGCAGGTACCAATTGCTATCTCAGAAAATGTTTTTAATGAATTTAAAATAATTAACCCAGAAATAAAAAAAGAAGATGTTGCTCATCTTTTGCATGAATTTAAATTAAATGAAAATATATTAAATAAATCAATGAATAACCTATCAATTGGTCAACAGCAGAGAATATCAATTTTAAGAGGCATAATTAATAAACCTGAAATCATTTTATTAGATGAGCCAACAAGCTCTCTTGATGAAGAAAATATTGAAATTTTAATAGAAATAATTAAAAAATTAAATAGTAAATTTCAAATTTCTTTTATTGTGGTAACACATAATTTAAAATTTGGAAATATAATTGCAAATAGAAAGTATTTGTTAAAAAAAGGCAGTTTGCAAAATTTTTAAGGAGTTTTAATGATATATCCTTTGCTTGTATGTGCTATATTAATCTTAGCCACTTTTTCTGTGGCATATTATTTAAAGCTGAATCTTGAGAAAGATATAATAATTGGCTTCATAAGGGCATTGGTCCAGGTAATTATTTTATCTTTTATAATTCTCAAACTATTTCAACTATCTAATTTTTTCACATTCATTGCCCTTATTATTATGGCTTTTTTCGGCACCCTTACTGCATATCCGCATGGAAAGTTTCTAAAAAAATCCTTTTTTATTACAATGTTATCAATTTATACTTCATCTTTCTCCATATTGTTAATAATGATTGTTGCAAAAGCCATAGATAATAAAGCCCAAATAGTGCTTCCACTTGGAGGAATGGTAATTGGCAATGCAATGAATAGTGTGTCACTTGCGTTTGACAGATTAAAAGGAGAGCTCAAAGATAAAAAATTGCTAATTGAAACAATGCTTAGCCTTGGTTTACCTGGAAAATATGCATTTAATAAAATAAAAAAACCTTGTGTTAAAGTGGCAATGCTTCCCAAAATTAACAATATGAAATCATTGGGTCTTGTCTGGATTCCTGGTCTAATGGCAGGTATGATTTTAGGTGGAGCAAATCCTGTAAAAGCAGCAATTTATCAGGTTATAATTATTACAATGATAGTTGTTTCTTCTTTTGTTGCTTCTTTAATTGTTGTTGAAATAAGCAAATATCAAGTTTTTAACAAATTTGAACAGTTAAATATAAAAATTATTTGACAAACCTGATACTTTTCTGCTAAAAGCACACCTCAAATTAATTTAAAAGGAGAGTAAAATGGTTTGCACTACAGTTAAACCTGAAAAAGAATGCAAATTTATGACACCAAAAGGCTGCAAATATAAAGATGGAGCATGTAAACCAATTGTTGATGAGTGTAATGGCTGTGAAAGAATTGAGGAATTTAATGGAGTGAAATATTGTAAAGTTTTCCCAGAGCCAGCTATTAAATGGAGACTTGGACTTTGTAATTTTGCTACTCATAAAAAGCCTGAATTTGTTGAAGAAAGTAAAAGAATTAACCCTCTTAAAGCATCAAAAAGAGGAGCTGGCAGAAGATAAATTTTTGGGCTCTACTTTGAGCCCTTCTTTATAACATCGTCAAATTCTAATTTACTCTTTGTAATATCAAGAATGCTGCTTTTATAAATTTTATTTTTAACAGATTTTCCATTTAGGTTTTCTATATTAAAAAATCTCTCCAGAATTATTCTCTCTCTCTTCGAATATCTAATGCCAGAAGTTGTGCTATATTGAAATATAAATTTTATTAAATTAAAATCAAGTTCTTTGCTTAAAATTTTAAAAATATACCCAGGTCTATTTTTTTTTGTAATTGTGGATATGCATTGAATATCAACAATGTTAAATTTAAAAATATTTTCAATAAAGTAGCCTATCTGCTCACCTGTCATATCATCAATATTAAACTCTATTTCATAAATATAAGAATTTTCAAAAATTTCATTAACTAATTCACCAATTATAACCTGCAAACAATTTGGTCTATTCTCAATTCTCTTCTTTCCAAAGCCATATCCTGTTTTACTTATTTTAAAAGAAAAAGAATCTGTTTGTATAGCTCCTATTCCTTTTAAAATTGCAACACCTGTAGGTGTTGTTATTTCTGCTTTAACAGGGATTTTTTCTACTTTAAATGTTCGTAAAATTTCAACAGTAGCAGGTGCTGGATTTGGATATTTTCCATGCTGGCAATCTATTTCCCCTTCGCCAACAGGTATAGAGGAAATGAAAATCTTCTCTATTTTAAAATACTCTATAGCAGAAACAACTCCAACAATATCAATAATTGTATCAACTGCCCCTATTTCATGAAAATGTACATTTTCAAGAGGAATATTATGAATTTTAGCCTCAGCAGAGCCTAAAATTTCAAAAGTCTTAATTGTAATTTTTTTGATATTTTCAGACAATTTTGAATTATTTACTAATTTTTTAATTTCAACAAGATTTCTACATTTTATAGGTTTTTCCCAAATATTTATCTGTTTACCTGTTAAACCGTAGGACTGGAAAGGAATAACATCTATTTGAAACTCTTTCTCATTTAATATTTTCTTTATATTATCAGTTATAAATTTAAGTGGTAACCCTGCATCAAGAAATGCAGAAAGGAGCATATCACCACTTACACCACTAAAAAGATTCAAATAACATGCTATCATTAGAGATATTTTTTTGTTATTTCTTTTAATTTCTTTCTTTCAGAAATAAATCTCTCTTTCATATTCATTAACCATTGTTTATGCTTTATATTAGCTTCTTTTGTACCATAAAAAGGCTCTCCAGTTTGCTCCATATAAATGTTCAATTTATTATCTTCAATTACAATTCTACCTTTATTTTTGCAAACAATACATTTAACAAAATTATTTTCTAAAAATTCAAAATAATTGCTTCCACAAATAGAGCAAACATTTCCATGCTCTTCAATAATTTTCTCCTTTTCACCAAACAAGTTTTTAGCAAGTCTTTTCAAAGTCTCTATATTATCATCATCCAGCAATACTTC
Source organism: uncultured bacterium (assembly GCA_964543655.1). Lineage (GTDB taxonomy): Bacteria > DYJV01 > DYJV01 > DYJV01 > DYJV01 > CAZBLP01. Next base: position 30,002 of record CAZIZE010000072.1, on the reverse strand, counting down.
ACCAGGTAATGCACCATATAATACAGCAGAGCCTTTAACATCAAGGTTTAATGCTCTTGCTGTTGTTTTAAGAGCAAGATCAACATAACCTTCACCACTTGGCTTTACTCCTGCAAGTGTAATTAAAATAGTTGGCTTCATGTAAAGCTGTTTATAATAATTATATGAAATTAAAAATCTGTCTATAAAGACTTTAAAACTACTGTTAGGGCCTAAAAAATAACTTGGCACTGCTAAAATTAACCCATCAGCTTCTATAATTTTATTAAATACTTCATAAAAATCATCATCAAGTTTGCATTTACTTCCTTCAAAAAGGCATTTATAGCAGGCAATACACTGTTTAATATTGAATTTACTCATTTGAATAAATTCAAAATCCAAATCTTCTGGAATATTATTAACTATCTCTTTAATAGCTATCTCACAATTTCCAAGCTTTCGTGGCGAAAATGAGATTCCAACAACCTTTTTCATAGGTACCTCCTAAAATAAACAATTATTAATAATCTTTAATATAAAAATTATAAAAAAGCAAGTTTAAGTTTTTTATTATAATTGTTGACAAATCTAAAAGCACAATATAATATTATTTATGCTCAATATTATGCTACCTTTTTCAAGAGCTACTTTTAAAGAATTTCATTTTGCTCTTACATTAAAAAAACCAGAAAAAGGAGATTTTCTAATAACTATTCATAAATACAGTTTTAAAGTTGATAGATTTCAAGAAAATTATAATGAAAAACTTTTATCCTTTGGTTTTTCAAGAGGAAAAAATTTTTTTGTAATAGAAAAAAGTAACATTCCAAGTAATGAAAACAATTACCACAATATTATTAGTCAAAAAATTTCTGAGAAAGAAAGATTTATAGCTGGTGTTGCAAAGTCAGTAAATGAATGGGATAAAGCCACTCAGTTTTGCAGCTTATGTGGTAAAAATCTCCTTTATCATAACAAAGAATCTGCTAAATTTTGCGAAAATTGTAATACTTTATATTTTCCAAAATTAAATCCTGCTGTTATTGTTGCAATAAAAAAAGAAAATAAGATATTACTAACAAGAAAGAAAGAATGGAAAGCAAATAGATATGGTATAGTTGCCGGATTCATAGAGTATGGAGAAACAGCAGAAGAAGCAGTTATAAGAGAAGTTTTTGAGGAAACTGCTCTTGAAATTACTAATTTACAATATATTGCCTCTCAATTCTGGCCTTTTCCATACCAGCTTATGATAGGTTTTCATGCTGATTATAAAAAAGGTGAAATAAAAATAGACTCATTAGAGCTTGAAGAAGCAAAATGGTTTGATATTAGCAACTTACCTATTTTACCACCTGAAGCAAGCATTGCAAGGTATCTTGTGGATGAAGCAATAAAATCCATTAACGCTAAAACATCCTTAAAGTAATAGAATGCCTTTTTACATTGTTTTTAGCTATTTGCTAAAATTTCATCTAATACAAAACCAAATGTAAAATCCAGCAGCAATTTATTATAAGCGTTCTTATATAGTTTTCTACTTGAAATGACATTTGCAATATTTTTAACTTACTGTTATTAAAGTATTTTTCAACGTTGAACTCTGAACGTTGAACTGTAAACTTGTATTATATACCTTTTCATTTGAAATAACATCTATAATATTTTAAAAACTTTAAACTTTAAACTGATAACTGATAACTAACATAGGGGCTTCAGCCCGAAAAATCTCTTGCTTCAGGGTTGGTTTTGGATTATATTTATAGTGAACTATACTCCTTCAGAATGCCAAAAAAATCATTCTACCCCTGAGCAGAGCGAATTGGAAAAATCATTATAACTTTTGCTATTTTTATTTGTGCAACAGTCTAAATAGTATTAATTTTACCTTTTCTAATAATTTTTACTCTACTATTTTCAACTTTCACTATAGTTGAAGGCTCTCCATCTCTATTGCCATTATTCACAAAAATATCAACTTTATTTTTAAAAATTTGATAAATTCTTTCAAAATTTCCATTATATTTTTCCCCTGAAAGATTTGCACTTGTAGAAATTAATGGAAAATCAATAAATTCAAACAATTTCTGCACAAATGGATGTGATGAAATTCTACATGCTATATTGGAGTTTCCATGTCTATCCTGTAAAATCAAGGTAATTTCACCGGGCCAATACTTTTCTATTATTTTATTTTCTAACTTGCTTTTAATAACAACATACTTTTCCAACATATCTCTATTTTTAAAGAGTAAAAGAAAGCTTTTGCTCTGAGGCCTATTTTTTATTTGAAAAATTTTTTCAGTAACTTCTTTATCAAAGCCCTTCCCACCTACTCCATAAATAGTTTCTGTTGGATAAATAATTGTACCTCGATTTTTTAAAATTTTTGAAATAAAAAGATAATCTTTTTCCTCTAATCTGTCAAAATTAAATAAATAAGGAGACATCTAACTTAACTTCACCCTTATAAAATAGATTATAAAAATAAAAATGGCAAGAACTGCACCTGACTTGAGCAAATATTTGTAAACACCTTTAAGGTCAGAGTTGAAATATTCATTTGTTAATAGCAAACATAAATGAACAGGAGAAAGTAATACTCCCAAAAATCCAGAAACATAGGCAACCATTTCATATGACAGATTTACATGGCCACCTGAAATTAAATATGTTGATAATATTGGAAAAGTTATTCCAACATAAGCAAGTGTAATTCCAGTAAGTAATCCTGTTATAAATGGAAGAAAAAATAAAAGAAATAGCACCATATCATGTCCGGAAAAAACAGCTGGTAAAAGAGATATTGCTCCAGTTACCTCAATTGCTTTTTTAAAATAAAATATACCAAGCACCATTAAAAGCATGTCTATTTTAAACCCTTTTTGAATAAAAACAAAAGCTTCCCTTATTGACACTTTGTATAAAACAAATGATATTAACAGAGAAATAACTATTGAGACCCCTGTGTTAAAATTGAATCCTATTGCAAGTAAAATTATTAAAATAACAGGAAAAATTCCTTTTACAATATTTTCAAGAGAGTGTTTAATAGAAATTGTTTTATCTGATTTTTCGAAACTTTTTCCATAAAATACAACAAAATATCCTATTATTAACATTAAAAAAGTAAAAGGGAGATGCAGGAAAAAAAGTGTTTTATGGGATACATTCAGTAACCCTGAAGTTAAAATTATACCAGGATATAGAGGAAAAATATATTCCCAGATATGCCTGAACCAGTAATTTACATATGTTTTCTCTTCTGGTGTTAATGCTTCATTTTTTAATGCTTCATCAGCCATTGGAGCAGAGAAAAGAGCACCACCTGGCATTGGAAGTAGCCCAATAAATGCAGGTAAACTTGCTGCAAGAATCTTTTTATTTTTAATAAACGATTTTAATCCTTCTATAAGACGGTATAAAACTTTTTTATCCTGCATAAAATTGCTCAAAATTAATATGGAAAATATAATTAACATTATATCAAGGGTTTTAGGAGCAAATGTGCTGAGAAATATTGCTTTAAAAAATTTTACTGGATTGATATAGAAAAGAAACTCTGTGAAAAGAGCTGCAAGAAGCAGCACATATCCCACTTTTAATTTTTTTATTATAAGGATTACCATAAGAATGAGCAAGATTAAGAGTTTAAAAAGAGCCATATTTACACCGCATTTTGTAACTTGCTTAATCTTTTAATAGCTGCATTTAAAGTCTCCTCAGTTTTGCAAAAACAAAATCTAACATATTTTTTTCTATCAGGAGAATTTTTAGTGTAAAAACTGCTACCTGGCACAACAGCTACACCAATCTCCCTGATTAAATATTCAGTGAATTTAATATCATCATCAAAACCAAAATTTTCAAATGTAGCCATAATATAATATGCACCTTCAGGCTCTACTACATTAAAGCCAACATTTTTTAAAGCATTTATCATAAGATTTTTTCTAATATCATAAAAAATTCTCAAATTTTTATAATAAACAGTTTCTGTTTGTAACGCTTTAGCAGATGCTTCCTGAAGTGGCGCAGGAGCTCCAACAGTAAGAAAATCGTGCACCTTTCTTATACCATTTGTAAGATTTTCTGGTGCAAGTATATAGCCAATCCTCCAACCAGTTACACTAAAAGTCTTGCTTAAACCATTAATAGTTATAGTCCTATCCCTCATTCCATCTATTGTTGCTATTGGAATATGAGGCTTTTCAGTATAAAAAATATGCTCATATATTTCATCAGTAATTGCAATTACATTAAATTTAATGCAATAATGAGCAATTAATTGTAACTCCTCTTTTGAAAAAACCTTACCAGTTGGATTATGAGGTGTGTTTATAATTATTGCTTTAGTTTTTTCATTAAATACTCTTTTTAAATCATCTTCTGAAAATGTAAAATCAGGAGCTTTTAACTTAATATAAACTGGCTTTGCATCACAAAGTATAGCATCTGGCCCATAATTTTCATAAAATGGCTCAAAAATTACAACTTCATCACCTTTATTAACAACTCCAAGAAGTGCTGCAATCATACATTCAGTTGAGCCACAGCAAACAGTAACCTCTGTTTCAGGATTATATTCCATTCCATAAAACAATTTAAATTTGTTTACTATAGCATTTCTAAGGTTTTTACTCCCCCATGTTATTGCATACTGATTTATATCATTATTAATAGCTTCAACTGCATATTTTTTTATAAAATCTGGTGCTGGAAAATCAGGAAATCCCTGAGCTAAATTAATAGCACTGTGCTTGTTTGCTATTCTTGACATCTCTCTTATAACAGATTCTTCAAATAGATTAGCTTTATCTGAAGGTGTAATTTTCATTACCTAATCCCCCCTGAAATTGGCGGTGTATAATTAATACTTTTTCCCTCAATAGGGTAAAGCTCCACAACTGTTCTATTTGATTTATTAAAATATTTTCTTGAAATTTCAATAATATCTTTTTTAGTAACATTTTTTATAAGAGATGGATAATCTTTGTAATATTGTAACCTACCAAGCCCCCCATAAAAAGAGAGCATATTACCAAGTGATGTTACTGTTTCTTTTGAATAAATATAATCTATTAAAGCCCGTTTTTTAGATAATTCAAAATCTTCTTTTGAAAACTTTCCATTTTTAAGTTTTTCAAATTCATTATAAATTATAGATTCAACATCTTTAAATTCTACACCTTTGTTTAATGTTGCAAATACATAGAATAAGCCTGTATGCAACCTTTCATTATTGCCACCATAAACTGATGAGGCAAGTTTCTTTTCTCTTACCAGTATCTTTTCCAATATAGCATTATCACGAGCAAAGAGCATATATGTTATAATATCAAGCACTGGTGTAGAATATTCAGAAAGAGCTGGAATATGAAAAGCAATTGCAAGCTTTTTATTAGATGATACAAATTTTAAAGTTACTCTTCTTTCACCTTTTTGCTCTGGCTCTTTTGTAAAATAAAAATTAATCTTCTTCCCTTTTATTTTGCCAAAACTGTTTTTAATTAATCTCTTTGTCTTCTTAATATTAAAATCACCAACTATTACAAGTGTAGCATTAGAAGGATTGTAATATTTTTTATAAAAATTATAAACATCATCTCTTGACCAATGTAATATATCACTTGCAAAACCTATAGGAGTCCATCTGTATGGAGCTTCAAGATAAGCTATTCTGTTTAATGTATAGTATAAATACCCATCTGGAGAATTATCAGTTCTCCATAATCGCTCCTGATACACAACATTTCTCTCTTTCTGAAATTTGCTATTATCAATTAACAGATTGTGCATATTGTCAGCATAAATCTTTAAAATAGTGGGTAAAGCCTTTTTATTTATTGTAACATAATACTTTGTAAAATCAAATGAGGTGGTGGCATTTTCAATACCACCATTGTTGGTTATAAATTTTTCAATAAAACCATCTTTAAAATTCTTTGACCCTCTAAAATTCATATGCTCTAACATATGCGCTATACCAGTAATGCCATTATGCTCATCTTTGCAACCAACTTTGTAAACAACATTAACATTAACAATAGGAAGACCTTTTTTCTTATACAAAATAACTGTTAAGCCATTCTTCAATTTATAAGTAATAAGATTCTCTGCATTTAACCCTGTAATAAATATTAATAAAACAAATATTATAAAAAAGAATTTAAAACCTTTCATTTAAATCACTTCCTTTACCAATTCTTCTATTTTATTAAAAGCATCATTTAGTTTTAAAGGATTACTCCCACCACCTTGAGCCATTTCTGGTCTACCGCCACCTTTACCATCTATTAAAGGTGCCACATTTTTCATTAAATCACCTGCTTTAATTTTATCTGTTAAATTTTTTGTAACTGAAATAATTAGAGAAACTTTATCTTTTTCAACACCAGCAAGCACAATAACACCATTTGAAATCTTACCTTTTAAAATATCGAGCAATTCTCTCAATTCTTTCTGCTTTTTATCCTCAACTTTTAAGGTCAGAAGTTTTATTCCATTAATATCTTTTGTAGATTTATCAATCATATCAAGTAAAGCATTGGATGCCAATTCTTTTTTATACTTTTCAACTTCTTTTAATAAAGCTCTATTATTTTCTAAAAGTGTCTCTATTTTTTCAAATAATAATCCTCTTTTAACCTTTAAAAGATTTATACTTTTCATATAATCAAGCTCTATTTCTCTTATGTAATCAATAGCTTTCTGACAGGTAAATGCTTCTATCCTCCTAACACCACTTGCAATACTCGTTTCTGAAATTATTTTAAAAAACCCTATATCCCCTGTCCTTTCAACATGTGTGCCACCACAAAGCTCTATACTAAAATCACCAATATTTACAACTCTTACTTTTTCACCATACTTCTCTCCAAACAGTGCCATTGCACCTAATCTTTTTGCATCATCTATATTCATAATCTCTATTTTCAATTTTACATTTTCTCTTATCTTTCTATTAACAATATCCTCTATTTCTGCTATTTGCTCAAAAGTTAGGTTTTTGAAATGAGTAAAATCAAATCTCAATCTATCTGAGTTCACAAGAGAACCTGCCTGTTTTACATGAGCACCTAAAACAGCTCTAAGTGCATACTGCAAAAGATGGGTAGCTGTATGATTTGCAGCTGTTAAAAATCTTAAATTTTCATAAACCATCAATTCACAATTATCATTTAATTTAATTTCTCCTTTTTTAACTTTCACATAATGGGTAATAATATCAAGTTTTTTCTTAGTATCTGTAACCTCAGCTTCAAAATACAACCCTCTCAAAAAACCTTTATCTCCAACTTGACCACCTGATTCACCATAAAATGGAGTTTTATCAAAGATTAGTTCACCCTTTTCTCCCTCTTTTAAGCTATTTACAAACTTTCCATTTTTAATTATTTTAACTATCTTTCCTGTTGATTTTATTGTGGAATAACCAATAAACTCTGTCTCTACTTTTTGAGACAATAATTCTTTAAAAACTGTATCTACTTCCTCATCACCTGAACCTGCCCATGCCTGTCTTGATTTTTCTTGCTGTATTTTCATTTCAGAATTAAACTCATCTATATCAACTGATAAACCCTCTTTTTCCACTATATCCTGCACAAGATCAAGTGGAAATCCATATGTGTCGTATAATTTAAAAGCAACCTTACCAGATAAAATATTACTTTTCTGATTCTGCAATTTTTTTATTTCATCATTTAAAATAAACAATCCCTTATCAAGAGTCTCTAAAAATCTCTCCTCTTCAATCTTTGTAATTTCTTGAATATACTTAAGATTCTCCTTTAATTCAGGATATTCATCTTCCATTTTAATTGCTACACTTTCAGAAATTTTAAATAAAAACGGCTCATTAAAACCAAGCAACTTACCATGCCTTGCAGCTCTCCTCATTATTCGCCTTAACACATATCCTCTCCCTTCATTAGATGGTAAAACTCCATCATTTATAAGGAAGGTTATTGCTCTTGAATGATCAGCAATTACCCTTAAGGATATATCATTATCTTCACTATCACCATATTTACAACCTGCAAGCTCTGAAATAAATTTTATAATATCAAACAGAAGATCTGTTTCAAAATTACTTCTTACATTCTGCATTATTGCAGTAATTCTTTCTAACCCCATTCCTGTATCAATACTTGGTTTCGGAAGTGGAGTCATCACACCTTTATCATCCCTATTATATTGCATAAACACAAGGTTCCATATTTCAAGATACCTGTCGCAGTCACATTTGCCTATTCCACAATTATCACCACAACTCATCTCTTCACCCTGGTCATATATAATTTCAGAACATGGTCCGCATGGCCCTGTATCTCCCATTGACCAGAAATTGTCTTTTTCACCTAATCTAACTATTCTATCCTCTGAAACTCCTATTTGCTCATTCCAAATTTTATATGCTTCATCATCATCAAGATATATTGTAACCCATAATTTTTCTTTATCTAATTTTAAAACCTCTGTTAAAAATTCCCATGCAAAATTTATTGCACCTTCTTTAAAATAATCACCAAAAGAAAAGTTACCAAGCATTTCAAAAAAAGTGTGATGCCTCGCTGTTTTACCAACATTCTCAAGGTCATTATGCTTACCACCTGCTCTAACACATTTTTGAGATGAAGTTGCCCTTTTGTAATCTCTTTTTTCAAACCCTAAAAATACATCTTTAAATTGATTCATTCCTGCATTTGTAAAAAGTAAAGTAGGATCATTTTGTGGTATTAAAGATGAGCTTTTAACAATGGTATGACCATTATTATTGAAATATTCAAGGAACCTTTTTCTAATTTCACTTCCTGTCATTATAATCCCCCAATTTATAGAAAATTCTTATTCACTAAAACTCATTGCATCACCACCGCCAATACCTTGTGCTTTTAATGCAAAATCATTAGGATTATTAGCATTTTTCATTGCTTCATCAAAAGTTATTAAACCTTTATTGTAAAGATCAAGCAGGCATTGGTCAAATGTCTGCATTCCTGAAGTAATACGTCCCTGCTCCATTGCATCTGACAACTCTGAAGTTTTCTCCTTAACTTTAATACACTCTCTAACCCTCGCTGAAGTTCTTAATATTTCAATTGCAGGAACTCTTCCCTTACCTTCTTTTTTAGGTAAAAGCCTCTGTGAAATTACAGCTTTTAAAACTTCAGCAAGCTGAATTCTAACCTGCTCCTGATGATGTGGCGGATATTGCGAAATAATTCTATTAACTGTTTCTTTTGCATCAAGAGTGTGAAGAGTACTCATTACAAGGTGTCCTGTTTCAGCAGCATGAAGTGCTGTTTCAATGGTTTCAAGGTCCCTCATTTCACCAACCAGAATTATATCAGGGTCCTGCCTCAAAGCAGCTCTTAATGCATCTGCAAAAGTTGTAGCATCAGTACCAATCTCTCTCTGATTAACAACACATTTTTTATCTTTATGCACAGATTCAATTGGATCCTCAATTGTTAGAATATGAGCATTTTTCCTTTCATTAATGTAATCTATCATTGAAGCAAGTGTGGTTGATTTACCACTACCTGTAATTCCTGTAACAAGAATTAATCCTCTCTCTTCCATTGCTATCTCTTTAATAACAGGTGGTAGATTTATATCATCAATATTTGGAATTTTTGTAGGAATACTTCTAAGAACAATTGAAAGTGAACCTCTTTGATAAAAAATATTTACTCTAAATCTTCCAACACCAGGTATTTCATAAGCAGGGTCAACGCTTCGTCTTTTGGCTAACTCAGCTCTCTTTTCTTCACTTGTTAATATTGTATCCACCATTTTCTGTAAATCTTCTGCTGATAATGGTGGTAAATCTTTTACTGTCTTTATTTTGCCATCTATTCTAAAATTTGGTGGTCTATCAACTTTTAAATGAGTATCTGAAGCTCCTATTTTTAAGGAAATTTTTAAAATATTATCAAGAGTTACTTCCATTTTACTCCTCACTTATTTTCTTTTCTTCATATTTCTTCAACCCAAGCTCATTAAACACCCTCTCCTCTATCTCTTTTAATAATTCTGCATTATTCTTCAATGTTTCAATAGCATTATCACGTCCCTGACCAAGCCTTTCATCTCCATATGAATACCATGCACCAACTCTTTTAATAATGTTCTTATTAACCCCTACATCTATTAGTTCTCCCAATCTATTAATCCCCTGACCATACAATATATCAAACTCTGCAATTTGAAATGGTGGTGCAACTTTATTTTTAACAACTTTAACCCTTGTCCTGCCTCCAACTGGGTCATTCCCCTTTTTTAAAGTTGCAATTTTACGAATATCAAGTCTAACTGAAGAGTAAAATTTCAATGCATTTCCACCTGTAGTAGTCTCAGGATTGGCACCAAAACCCATTGTATTAATTTTCATTCTAATCTGATTAATAAAAAGAAGCACTGTGTTTGTCTTACTCACAAGGGCTGTTAATTTTCTCAATGCTTTTGACATTAATCTTGCCTGAAGCCCTATTTGCGAATCTTCCATCTGTCCCTCTAACTCCGCTTTTGGAACAAGAGCTGCAACTGAGTCTATAACAATAATATCAACAGCATTGCTCCTAACAAGGATTTCTGCTATCTCAAGAGCATCTTCGCCACAATCAGGTTGCGATAATAAAATTTCATCAACTTTAACACCAAGCTTTCTTGCATAATTTAAATCAAGTGCATGTTCAGCATCAATGTAAGCAGCAACACCTCCCTCTTTTTGAGATTCAGCTACTATATGTAAAGCAAGGGTTGTTTTACCAGAAGATTCAGGACCATAAATCTCTGTCACCCTCCCTTTTGGCACACCTCCAATGCCTATAGCAGCATCAAGGGTTATTGAGCCTGTGCTCACTGCTGGAATATCTACAAGGCTCTCTGTGTCACCAAGTTTCATAATTGAGCCTTTGCCAAATTGCTTTTCAATCTGGTAAAGCGCTGAATCAAGTGCTTCATGTTTATTATCAAAATTTTTACCTTTTACAGCCATTCTATGCTCCTTTTAAATTTATTTCTCTTTCAACTATTTCACAGATAATGTGAATTACAGTAATATGAACCTCTTGAATACGTGGTGTTGAGTTTGATGGCACAATTATACTTATATCACAGATATCTTTTGCAATACCTCCATCTTTTCCAAGTAATCCAATATTCAATAATCCCCTCTCTTTTCCTACTTTAAATGCTTGAATAATATTTGCTGAATTTCCAGAGGTAGTTATCCCAAATAAAATATCTCCCCTACAACCTATAGCTTCAACCTGTTTTTTAAAAATTTCTTCAAATGAATAATCATTACCTATACAGGTTATAACAGAAGTATCTGTTGAAAGAGATATTGCAGGTAAAGGTGCTCTCTCAATTAAAAATCTGTTAACAAATTCTCCTGCAAAATGTTGTGCATCAGCAGCTGAGCCACCATTCCCCATAATCAAAACTTTATTGCCATTTTTAATACAATCTACAATTATCTTAACAGCTCTCTCTATACTTTTGAAAAAATCCTCATTAGCCAATAAATGTTGTTTCAATTCTATGCTTTTACAAAAAATATCTCGAATCATCTTATACTAAAACCTCTGCAAGTTTCAACAATCTAAAGTCAAGCAATTTTTTTGTTCCAAGAACAGTATCCAAAGGAGTGAGAACAACTTTACCTTCCCAGAGTCCAACCATTTCACCACTTCTATTGTAAAGTAAAGATTCCACAGCAACCCTTCCAAATCTGCTTGCAAGGATTCTATCAAAAACAGACGTGTATCCACCTCTTTGATAATGCCCCAAAACTGTAATCCTTGTTTCATAACCTGCAATATTCTTTAATTTACGTTGAATTTCATAAGCACTTGCAGCACCTTCAGCAACAATAATTATACTGTTAGTTTTTCCTTCTCTGTATCGTCTGTAAAGGAGATCCCCTATTTTTTCAAGGTTGTATGGCACTTCAGGTATAAGAGCTGCTTCAGCTCCACAGGCTATTGCTGATGCAAGAGCAAGATAACCACAATTTCTACCCATAACTTCTATAATAAATGCTCTTTCATGAGATGAAGCAGTATCTTTTATACAATCCACTGCATTTACAATTATATTAAGTGATGTATCAACACCTATTGCCATCTCTGTGCCAAAAATGTCATTATCAATAGTTGCTGGAACACCAATAACTTTAACTCCCATTTTATGCAAAACATTGGCTCCTGTGAGAGAGCCATCACCACCAATAACAATCAAACCATCTATTTTCTCCTCATTAAGAATAGATACTGCTTTTTCCTGTCCTTTATCTGTTTTAAACTCTTCACACCTTGCTGTTAAAAGAATTGTGCCACCTTTTTGCAAAATTCCACTAACACTACGAGATTCAAGGCTTACAAAGTCTCTATCAAGAAGTCCTGCATAACCTCGTCTAATACCAACAACTTCCAATCCTGCATTTAAAGCAAACCTTGTGGCTGCTCTAATACAAGAATTCATTCCTGATGAATCTCCGCCACTTGTAAGTATGGCTATTTTTTTCATCTTTACCCCTTTTGTTGTTGCTCAATACTTATTGTTCATACAAATCAACTGAAAATTAACCACTTTTAATTACAAACTTACTGAATATCAACTCCCATTTATCCATTCTTCCCACTTCAAAATAAATATTACCTTTCACTAACAACTAATTATCCCATTTTCACCTTTTTATCAATAACAAAATTAAAAAGCAAAAAAAAAAGCGGGGCAAAACCCCGCTTTAATTTTAAATATTTAACAAATTTCTACCATTTCCATGCAAATTCTGTAGTATTTGTGTACATTGTGTCATCATAATCATTTCCCCATTTATCTTCAATACCATCACCTGGATCAAATACATTAAATGTGTTTAAAATATAGAAATGTTTGTTAATTTGATATTTTAAGTTAAATGCAATACCCCAGCCCATTTCTTCATCAATATCCTTGCCATAGTAATCTTCCATAGCACCTGTATCTTCATATTCCATATAGTAACCTTGAAGTTTATAGCTAAGTCCTTTAGCCATAACATCACTTAAATCACCTTTAAAACCAATCCCGTAGAAGATAACACCAGGGCCACCTGTTTTAGCAGAACCACCAATAGCACCATATCCTGCTCCACCTTTTAAGTTAGCAAGTGTTGGGTTGATTGAGTAGAGAACTGTACCAAGAATAATGTTTGTATCTGTTAAAGAGTCACCATAACCCATACCAAATGTAGGAGTAAACTTAGCTATATTAGTAATACCTTGGAAGTTGTGCTCATCACCATCATTACCATCATCATCACCCTGAATATACCACATACCAAAGTATGGATTAAATGCTTTGTTAAGATCAAATTCTAATGACCAGAAACCTGCCCAAGCATCAATATCTAAATCATCTTTAGTTCCATTAGCAAGAGTTACACCATCCTGCTTACCAGTAACATATACTAACTCTAATCTTGGAACAATAATTCCAAGTTTTCCAAACAATTCAAAACCAAAGTAGTAAGCATCAGCTCTTGCTATTTGATTTTGTTGCCATGCAAAGAAAGGAGCAAATGTTAATTTACCACTACCTGTATCAAATGTGTAGTATAATTTAGCTGTGTAAGCAAAAAGGTTGTCCTGAACACCAGACCAGTTGTTTACACCAGTCCTAATATGCAAACCATCTTTTCCATCATTTCTAATTGCCATAAAAAGAACTTCGTATTTCCAGTTTTTATCTCCACCTTTGAAGCCTATAAATGGGTGGTCATCTGTATAAACTAAACCACCTGTTTTAATATCAAGAGCTTTACCATTCCAACCTAATTCCCAGATGAAATATTTACTGAAGTTATAGTGGAACTCTAATTTTTCTAAACCAAATGCAGCTGAACCATTGTTACCATTTTCAGATCTATCAATATTAGTTTTAGTGGCATTAACATCATCTTCTAAAATAAAAAATCCAGACCATTTATTACCTGTAATTTTCCAGCCCATTCTAAACTGGTTTCTAATATCAAATTGCTTTTCATGGCCATCTTCTCTACCTATCCAGTCAAACTTTTTGTCATCACTGTTAAAGCTTGCATTGTGGATAAATGTAGGCCACATTTGCTCAGAACCAAACAATTTAATATCAACATCACTTGATTTTGCACTAACATAACCCATAGCAGCAAATGAATTAGCTGCCCAACAAAGAACAATAGCTACAAATAAAAAACTTAACCACTTCTTCATTTTTGATACCCTCCTTTAAGAATTTTAATATTATTGGCACTACTTATAAATATTAACTCTTTGAAAACTATCTTCCACCTCCTTTCTTTCTCAAATAATTTTATTTACAAATTATTATCGGCCAAAATTAACTTTTTTTAATTAACATTAATTTTTTTCAAAGTCAACACTTTTTTAAAAAAAATTAAAACAATGTTTCAAATAATTTCCAGAAATCTGGAAAAGATTTTTTAACACATTCTTTGTTTAATATATTTACATCCCAGCCAATAAGTTTAAACAGTGCAAAACTCATAGCAATTCTATGGTCATCTTCTGGGTCTATAACTTTGTTAAAACATCTTTCTTTACCAATAAAAGGCTTTATCAAGATATAATCATCGCCATTTTCTGCAATAATACCAATAGAATTTAAATTTTTACAAATTGCATTAATCCTATCTGTTTCTTTATATCTGAGATGCTTTATATTTTTTATTAATGTGTTGCCCTTTGCAATACTTGCCACTACAGATAGTGTTGGTACAATATCAGGCATTTTATTCATATCAATAGTAATACCATGTAAAGGAGCTGGTTTAACAACTATTTCATTTTTCAAAATTTCAAATTTTCCACCCATTTTCTCTAAAACTTTTATAAAATGTTTATCTCCCTGCAATGAAGTTTCATAATTTAGATTTTTTAATTTAATCTCCTTTTTTAAAAAAAAAGCAGCACCCATAAAATATGATGCAGAGGAAAAATCCCCCTCTATATTATACGTTCTGCATTTATATGTTGAAAATTCTGGGATTGTAAATCTGTTCTTACTGGTAAAAACATCTACTCCAAAATCTTTCATTACCTTTAATGTTATTTCAATATAAGGTGTAGAAACAACTCTTCCCTCTGTAATTACCTCAATACCTTTTTTAAAAAATATCCCTGATAATAAAAGAGATGAAATAAATTGGCTGCTAACTGATGCATCTATTTTAACATTAATTTTTTTATTAAAATTAACTTTTGTTGGTAAAATTTTAACTGGTGGATAACCTTTCCTTTTCAAATATTCAATATTAAACCTTAAATTAAGCAATGAATCCACAAGTGGTTTTATTGGCCTTTGTTGTAATTTTTCATTTCCAGTTAAGATTAGTTGATTTTTATAGAAATTGGAAAGTGTTAATAAAAATCTGTAACCTGTGCCATTGTTTCCCATAAAAATTTCAGCTTTACCGTTATCCTTAAAAATACCACCATTTCCATTAATCTCTATTCTATTCTCCAAACAATCTATTTTAATTCCAAGTCTTTTTAATCCTTTGATTAAGTAAATGGAATCTTCACACAAAAGTGGATTAGTTAAAATTGATTCTCCATTTGCCAAACAGGAGCAAATTATTGCCCTCTGGGTTATACTCTTAGAACCAGGAATATCTATTTCTATCATTTTTCCCCTCTAAAATAAACTTTTTAAAAAGATTTCAAATTCTCTTAAATTATCCTGCTTTTTTACTATTTCTGTACCAATAACAAAACCATCAGCATACTCTAAAACCTTCATATAATCTTCTCTATTTTTAATTCCAAATCCAATAATAAATTTCTTATTCAATCTATTTCTAATTTCAATTGCTCTATCCTTTAATAATTTACTATTAAAATCAACCTTTACTCCTGTAGTTCCCCTTGTTCCAATAAAATAGATAAAATCACCTTTTAATTTTTTAATAAGTTCAAAATCTTCTTCTCTTGTTTCAACTGTAACAAAAGGTATTATAGGAATTTTAAGTCCAAGATTGTAAAAATATTTATGTAATCTATTGGGTAAATCTGCAATAATTAAACCTTTAATAACATTACCATACTTTTCTGAAAATTTTTCAGCTCCATATTTGTAAATAATGTTTGCATATGTCATAATATAAAAAGGCTTATCTGTTTGCTGTGCTATTTCTAAAATTTCATCTACACTATAATTATGATTAACTGTTTCATTAATAGCTTTTGCTATAACAGGTCCATCAGCAACTGGATCATTAAAAGGAATTCCTATTTCTATAAAATCAATATTAATATTATTGATAATCTCAATTTGCTTTTTAAAATCATTTAAATTAGGATACCCACCTACAATGTAAATACCTTTCATAATCCCTCCAATGTTGGTTGTTATTTCTTAGTTGTTAGGCAACCTATATCCATTCTCCAATCTCAATTCATCTTTAAAACAATACCAATATCTTTATCTCCTCTTCCAGATAGATTAATTAATACTATCTTATTTTTAAACTTTTCTCTATTTTTCAAAACATATCCAACAGCATGGCTTGATTCAAGTGCAGGAATTATTCCTTCTTTTCTGCTAAGTTCATAAAATCCAAAAAGTGCATCATTATCTGAGGCACTTACATACTTTACTCTTCTTATATCATTTAAATATGCATGTTCTGGACCTATTCCTGGATAATCAAGTCCTGCTGAGATAGAATGAACATCATTTATCTGAAAATTATCATTTTGAATAACATACGATAAACTGCCCTGAAAAATACCCTTTTCTCCTTTGCCTATACTCATAGCATGCTTACCTGGGTCACCTGTGACTCCACCAGCTTCAACTCCAATTAATTTAACCTTATCTTTTAAAAATCCTTTAAAAATTCCAATTGCATTGCTGCCACCACCAACACATGCCACAACATAGTCTGGAATTTTTCCAATTTTATTAAAATACTTTTTTGCTTCTTTTCCAATAATTGATTGAAAATAAGCAACTACCTCAGGAAAAGGATACGGACCAACAACAGAGCCTATAATATAATGTGTATAAGGGAAAGAAGAAACCCAATCTCTAAGTGCTGCACTAACAGCATCTTTCAAAGTTTTTGAGCCTGAATTAACTATATTTACATCTGCTCCAAGTAATTTCATTCTTTCCACATTAATTTTCTGCCTTTCTGCATCAATCCTACCCATATAAATTACACATTCAAGATTAAGTAATGCTGCTGCTGTAGCTGTGGCAACACCATGCTGACCAGCACCTGTTTCAGCAATAACTCTCTTTTTTCCAATGAATTTTGCAAGTAAAGCCTGACCTATGGTATTATTAATTTTATGTGCACCAGTATGTAGTAAATCTTCTCTTTTTAAATAAAGCTCAATCTCATACGCTTTTGACAGATTTTTGCAAAAATAAATAGGTGTTGGTCTTCCAGCAAAATTGTGCAATAATTCTTTTAATTCTTTCTTAAATTCCCTGTTCTTTTTAATTTCCAAAAAACAGTTTTCCAGTTCATCAAGACATGGAATCAATGTCTCTGCCACAAACTGTCCACCAAACTCCCCATAAAATCCTTTCATTCTCTCCTCCAGAGTTTGTTGTTATTCTTTAGTCGTTAATAGCTAATAAAATAATTGTATATCAACCTTTAATAACTATACCCTAAACATCCCTATTCCTACGTACTCCATACTCCATAAACTCTTTCATTAATTTAAAATCTTTTTTCCCATCTTTTTCCACTGAACTTGACACATCCACTCCAAATGGCTGTATATAATCAATCACATCTTTTACATTTTTGCTATTTAAACCACCAGCAACAATTAATCTATCTCTGAAATCAATAACCCATTCAGGAATCTCTTTAAATTTACCTGAACCTTTACTTGAATCATAAAGCAGATAAGAAAAATTTTGATATTTTGGTGGAGAATCTGTTGCATAAATTAAACCCTTTAAATTAACATACTCATATATTTGAACAAAATCAGATATATTTTCAAAATCTTTTACATCTCTATAATTCAAACTAACAACTACTGTTAAAATTTTTCCTTTAGCATAATTTATTAATTCTATTGCTCTATTGGTGGGAACAAATCTCTTACTTAAAGGATAAACAACAATACCAATTGCATTATACCCAAGACTAACAGCCCAATCTATCTCTCTCTTTTCTCTAATTCCACAAATTTTTACAAACAACTGTAAAATTCCTTGAATTTTTCTCTTAGATTATTTGACAGCATTAATGATGTCCCTATGAGAAAAGCATCTGCACCTGCATTTTTAAATAATTTAATATCTTTCCCTGTTTCTATTCCACTTTCTGCTATTTTTATAAAATTGCCTTCTAATTTTTTTATAAGGTTTAATGCTCTATCTTTTTCTATTTTCATATTATTGAAATTTCTGCTATTAACCCCCACATATTTTGGTTCTAAATTCTTAATCCTTTCAAAGTCTCTATATGAATGTAGCTCATAAAGGATATTTAGACCTAAATTTTTTGAATAATTTACAAGCAGTTCAAGTTCTGAGTCATTTAAAATAGAAACAATTATTAAAACAACATCTGCCCCTGAAATATAAGCGTTTAATATCTGTATTTCACTTAAAATAAAATCTTTACATAAAATTGGGAGATTAACAGACCTACTAATTTCATACAAATATTCAATATCACCACTGAAAAAAGTTTTATCTGTTAAAACACTTATGCATCCAGCTCCAAATTGTTCATATTTTTTTGCCTGCTCAATATGATTAATGTTAAGATTAATATGGCCTAATGAAGGGGAGCTTTTTTTTACCTCAGCAATAAATGGTTTCTCAATGATATAATCAGATAATTCAAAAATTTTTCTATTCCTTTTGCAATTTATCTTTTTTATAGATTTAATCTCTTCTCTTTTACTATTTAAAATTGTTTCAAGTGTTATCATTATAAATATCCCCTATTGGTTATTGGTTGTTAGTCATTTATATTCATCCCTACTCCAAACTCCATTTTCTCCAGTTCATTCTAAGCATTCTAAACTCAATTACCTTTTCTATTCTGCAACTTTTTAAATTTTTCTAAAACTTTTCCTGATTTAATCAAATCATAACAGAAATTATACCCTTCCTTAAAATCAACACCTCTTGCTCTGCAAAAGGGTAGCATTGCATTTATTGAAATTAACTTTGCTAATTCATCACTTCTACCAGAAATAGCTTCAATGAACATATATTTTGCATCTTCTCTATCTTTAACTTCTGGCATTTCAAATGGTTCAAAATAATCTTCTGGATAAATTATAAAATCTTTTATTTCTGAATTTATTTCAAAACATCTTGTTGGTGCTTTTGTGGATATTTCATCATAACCATCTTCTGATGAATAAATTATTATATTTTGCTTCCCAGCTTTACTTAACGCATTTACTATATTCTCAAGATTTTTCATATTGCTGATTCCTGTAACTTGAAAATCTGGCTCAGCAGGGTTTATAAAAGGTCCGATAAAATTGAATATTGTAGGAAAACCAAGCTTTTTTCTAATGGGTACAACATATTTCATAGCTGGATGATATAATGGTGCAAATAGAAAAACAAAAGAGTTATTTTTAAAAAAATTTATTGCTGCATCTGTGTCAAAATTGAACGGTATATTAAACTCTTTTAAAATATCAGCTGACCCAAGAAAGCCACTTTGAGCAGAATTTCCATGTTTCACAACTTTTATCCCGGCGGTTGATAATGTAATAGCAACTGCAGTTGATACATTTATACACTTTTTACCATCACCACCTGTGCCGCATGTATCAATTGCAAACTCTCTTCCTCTCTCTATTTTAACCTTTTTTTTATCTAAAATTTTAATAGCTCCTGCTATTTCCTCAGGAGATTCTCCTTTGACTTTTAAAGCAGTTAAAAATGATGCTATTTCTATTTCATCTAATTTACCTTGAAAAATTTGATTAAATATAAACTCACTTTCCTCTATATGCAAATCTTGCTTTTCAACAATTTTTTTTAAAATTAATTTTTTATCCATTTACTCCCCCATTGATGATTGTTATACAAAACCAAATAAAAAATCTATCAGCATTTTTACAAGTGCTTCTATTTTCCACAAAAGCTGTCATTTTGAGGGTTTTAGCCCGAAAAATCTCTTGCTTTAAAGTTGGTTTTGTATCAGTCAATAGCCACCATATTTCACATTAAACAACCAACTTCAAAAAATTTTTAAAAATCTTATCTCCATACTCACTTAAAAAAGATTCTGGATGGAACTGCACCCCAAATAATTTCTTTTCTAAATCCTCTATTACCATTATCTCATTATCAGACTCTGCAACAGCTGTAACAATATTATCGTCTCTTTTAGCTGCAACAGATAGGGAATGATATCTAACAGCTTTAAATTTTTGATTTATTCCTTGCAAAAGGGAACTTTCTCTAATTTTTACTATCTTATCCACCTTCCCATGCATAATTTTCTTTGATTGATGAATCTTATATCCAAGAAAATAGCCAATACATTGCATTCCGAGACAAACTCCAAAAATTGGCACAATACCAGCAAATTTTTTTAAATATTGCATAGTGGTACCTGAATTTTCAGGACTTGATGGTCCAGGAGATATTACAATTGCAGATAGGTTAATATCAGTAAAAAATTCATTGTTTTTTACAACTTTAACTTCAACTCCACATTTTTTCATAAGTGCATAAAGATTGTAGGTAAAAGAATCGTAATTATCAACTAACAAAAACATTGGTATATTCAATCTCCTTAATTATTTCAAATGCTTTAAAAAGTGCTTTTAATTTTCTATTTACTTCTGTAAACTCATTCTCCGGAATACTATCATAAACAATACCTGCACCAGCTCTCACAACAACACTGTTCTCTGAAAAATGAGCACTTCTAATTGTAATGCAAGTATCAAGATCATGGTTATAACCAAAATATCCAACACATCCAGCATAAAAACCTCTAACAGAATTTTCATATTCATTTATTAACTCTATAGCCCTAACTTTTGGAGCACCTGACACAGTGCCAGCAGGAAAGGTTTTTAAAAAAAGGTCAAATGAACTAAAATTACCTGCAAGTTTTCCTGTAACTTCTGAGACAATGTGAACAACATGGGAATATACCTCTGTTACAAAAGATTTATTAACTTTCACACTATCTATATTACAACCTTGATAAAGGTCGTTTCTTGCAAGATCAAGCAACATTAAATGCTCTGCCATCTCTTTTTCATCATTTAACAATCTTTTTTTCACTTTATCTATATCTCTTTCAACAGGATAAGTGCCAGCAATTGGCTTAAGAAGAGCAAATGAATCCTTAACTTTCAAATGTGTTTCTGGTGATGAACCAGTGATGATATTCTGTTTAAACTTCAAAAAGAACATGTATGGTGATGGATTTATTTTCCTCAAACCTCTATAAAATGAAATTGGATTAATATTTGCATCAATACTAAATTTCTGAGAAAAAACAATTTGAATCGCCTCACCATTAATAATTTCATTTTTTATTGCTTTAACTCTATCAATAAATTCATACTTTTTGTATTCTGGTAAAAAATCTATTTTTTCAAAAGATTTATACTCATTGGCATTCTCATTTATTTTAATCTGAAATTTTTTTAAATTTTCAACTGCTTCAAAATATTCTATATCATTGTTATTAATACACTTTGCTAAATATAGCTTATTTTTAAAATTATCAAAAACAAAAAAATCATTTACTTCAAAAAAAGCTGAGTGAATACTACTATCCATTTTTACATTTTTTCTTAAAAAATTCATAAAATTCATTGATTCATATCCAAAAAATCCAACCAATCCCCCTGCAAAATCACCATACTCACCTGAACTAAATTGGGGTTGTTTTTTATAATTTATCTGTAAATAATCAACTATATTCAAATCTATTTCTTTTTTTTGATTATCTTTGACAACATAGGTCTTATCTTTTACGCCATAAATAATTTTTGCTGGCTTTATGCCAAAAAATGAAAATCTTGAAAAAGTTTTATCTATATTTACACTTTCAAGTAGAAATATGTAATCTTCTGTTGCATAATTCATTAAAAAAGAGATTGGTGTAAAAGTATCAGCAAAAACCTCTTTATATATTGTAATTTTTTCATATTTCTCTTTTATTTTTTTAAAATTTTCATAATCTGGATAAATCATTCCAAAAACTCCACTGGATATGTACCTAATTTTTTAAAAAAAGTAGTATTGGTTTTAAAATTAGTGTAAAAAGATTCATTAACCTTACCTTCAATATCAACAAAAAATAGATATTCCCATGGAATTTCTTTTATTGGCCGTGACTCTATTTTGCACATATTCAGGTTGTTATCAGCAACTATTTGAAGGGCATTAAAAAGGCTCTTTGGCTGATGTGACACAGCAAAAATAAATGAAGTTTTGCTACCTTCTGTAAGATTATTTTCATCTTTTGAAATAACAAAAAAACGTGTAAAATTATTTACAGCATCTTCTATATTTTTGCTAATAACTTTCAGATTATAAATTTCAATTGAATATGGTGAAACAATTACTGCACTTTCTCTATCATCTTTTAAAAATTTTATCCCTTCTGCTGTGCTTGAAAGAGGTATAAGTTCAGCATCAGGGAAATTTTTATCAATAAACCCACGGCATTGTGCTATTGCATGTGGATGAGAATATATTTTTCTGATTTTCTCAGAATTGAAATATGATGCAAGATGGAAACTTACTTTTAATTTTAACTCTGCCCAGATATTTACATCAAAATGATAAAGATAATCAAGTGTCTCTGAAACACTTCCCTCAATGGAATTTTCAACAGGCACTATACCAAATTTTGAATCTTTACTAACAACATTTTGAAAAATCTCTCTAATGTTTCTACAAAGATCATAATTTGTATTTTTTCCAAAAAATTTTTCAAAAACTATATTAGAAAAAGTCCCCTTTGGTCCAAGAAAGCTTATTGTGTATGACTTCTGAATTTTTCGTGAGGATGCTATTATCTCTCTATAAATATTTTTTAAATCACGTTCAGGGATAATCATAGAAGATTTTTTCAAGATTTTTTTAATAACCTCTTTTTCTCTGGAATAATCAATTAATTGCAATCCATATCTATTTTTAATTTCACCAATTTTTTTTGAATAAATAGTTCTTTCATTTAAAAGTGAAACTAATTTATCATCAATTTCATCTATTTTCTTTCTATAATTTTTTAAATCAATTTCCCATTTATTCATTTTCAAGAAATCCTTTCAATTTACTAAAATCAACCTTTTTGAAAAGGTTTTTATGAAATTCATCAACAACTTCTTTTATAAATGGATTCTCATAAGCTATAAGCTCAATCAAACTATCCTGTGTATTAAAAATATTATTTTTAAGATTTTCTATATATTTTGAAAATGATGTGGTTTTTAAATCTTTTATTTTTCCAAATGATTTAAAGTTATTCTGCAAAATTTCAATATATGTAATATTCATCAAATAGTAAAAGCCATGAATATAAGCCATTGTTTTGTCATGCTCCTCTGGAGTCATCTCAATAATATTTAATTGATTTTCTCTAAGCAACTTCAGAACAAACTCAGTTTTTTCACTGCTATTAAACCTGCTAATTACAATATTATTTTCTTTTCCTTTAAATCTCTTCTCAGGGCCAAAAAGAGGGTGAGTTGCTAAAATTTCACCTGAAAAATATTTTTTCATTATAGCTACTTCTCTAAATTTTAAAGAACCAATATCCATCAGCATTTTATCTTCATTTAATTCTTCATATATTTCTTCTAAAATCTTCTCATAAATTGTCACAGGAGTAGAAATAACTACAATATCAGCATTTTTTGTTAATTCCTTATTTGAAATTTTCAAATTAATATCAGAAACTATTGTTTCAACTTTTTTAGATTTGAAAAAATCATTTAAAGCTACTCCCATTCTACCATTTCCACCAATTATCCCAACAATGAAGTCATTTTTCAACTATATTCTCCTCAATTTTTCTTCCAAAATGCCTTCCACCAGATTCTGCTGAAATTAAAACTTTATCACCTTTTTTTAACTTTGAAACTGATATAGGCTCACCATCTGGAGAAACAAGATTAATAGTCTCTGCATTTTGTAGAATAACTGAAAAAACCTGACCTGAGAACTCTGCTTCTATTAATATAAGGGGTCTTGTTTCAATTTTGCTTCTCCCAACAATGCCTTTTCTAATTCTACCATTTGAATTTACAATTAGCACCTCGTCACCTGATTTTAACTCAGAAAGATACTTTGTCCTTTCCTGATTAACTCTAACATACGCATACACTGCTCCAGCGTTAACTCTAAAAGGTCTTGGGTCACAGTAAGGATTTTGTAAAGATTCTGAATGAATTAAAAATAAGAAGTTACTACTACTACCAACAAGTATACCTTCACCCTTTGACATAAGATTACATGTATCAATGCAAACTCGTTCACCAGAATCAAGAACCTGAATATTGACAATTTCAGCTTCTTCTAAAATTATTGAAGCATCATCATCTTTTATTAACTTAACCATGTCTCTAAGTTTTTCCACAGAATCAACTTTAAGAATAATCCCTGAAACTCCCTTTTCAAGAACTCCAAGAGCTGTTTTTAACTCAGTATCACTGGTAACATACACAAAAAACCTTGCCTTTTTTGCTATTAAGTTTTCCCACGGAATCACTTCCCACGATTCTGTTTTTAATATAAGATTATTATCTTTTGAAAGTTCAACTATTTTATCTTCATCATCTCGATTTTTATAAATAAATTCATAAACATCCTTATTGGTAAAAACATTAACCTTTGCTAAATTTGTAATTCTATATTTATCATCTTCATCTGTAACAAAAAAAGTATTAATACCAAGCTCTATTGCAGTGGTAATTAATTCTTTATTAAAACTTTCCACTTTTAACCATACTTCTCTCATTTTATTCTCCATTTCTCAGGAAATCTTCAGCTTCTTCAGCTGATTTTCCATTCTTTATAATCATGGCTAACGCTTGAATCATCTTTTTTGGGTTTTTATTCTGAAAAATGTTTCTACCAATTGAAATACCAGCTGCTCCTGCTTTTAATGCTTCCTCCACCATTACAAGAACATCTTTTTCTGAATCCATTTTTTCACCACCAGCAATAACAACAGGTATTGGAGTAGCTTCAACAACTTTAGAAAAAGACTCTATATCCCCTGAGTAAGACACTTTTACAATATCAGCACCAAGCTCAGCACCAAGCCTTGCACAATGAGCAATTAACTTTGGGTCATATCCATTGGAAATGCCATTGCCCCGTGGATAAACCATTGCAAGAAGTGGCATCCCCCATTCATGAGCCTTTTTGGAAATTAATCCAAAATCTTTCAACATTTCCCTTTCATTAACATCACCAATATTAACATGAATAGAAACTCCATCTGCGCCAAGTTTAATAGCTTCTTCAACTGTCCCTACAATTGTTTTTGTGTTTGCATATTCAGAAAGATTTGTTGATGCAGAGAGATGGACAATTAATCCAATGTCTTTTCCCCCACCTCTGTAACCAGCTGTAACCATTCCTTTATGCTCAACAACAGCAGTTGCACCACCTTCAGCAGCTAAATCAACCACCTCTTTTAAGTTAGTAATACCATGAATGGGCCCAACTGTAACACCATGGTCAAGTGGCAAGATAAGGAATTTGTTACTCTCCCTATCTTTAATTCTCTCCATCCTAATAAGTTTACCAATCATTTTAAATTACCTCCAAATTTTTTTGGCAAAAAAAAAGCCGTGAGGCTTAGCTCACGGCTTTTATATATAAAAAAAATAAAACCCTACCGTGGGCGTACCTCTCTCATATTTTTTTTAAAATAAAACCAGAAATAAAAATTTGTATTATAAAAAATTTTGTTCATAAAATTTATTCTCCTTATATTTTTATGACTTTAAGGCGCCACCCGGATTCGAACCGGGGAATAAAGGTTTTGCAGACCTCTGCCTTACCACTTGGCGATGGCGCCAAACTTATGGAGCGGGAAACGGGATTTGAACCCGCGACTTCGACCTTGGCAAGGTCGCACTCTACCGCTGAGTTATTCCCGCTCTAAATTTTGACGGCTTATAGCACCAAAAAATCTATTTGTCAATATTTATGTAAATTTTTTTTAATTTTTATTAAATTACTGAATTGTAACTCTTGAAACTTCTTCTATTGTTGTTATTCCTTGCTTCACCTTTATTAAACCAACTTCTCTCAATGTTTTCATTCCCTCTTTACGTGCCTGCTCTTTTATCTCCTGAGTAGTGGCTTCTCTTGTAATTAAATCTTTCAAAGTATCAGATATAGGCATTACCTCATAAAGAGCAACCCTACCTTTATAACCAGTGCCATTACAAATATCACAACCTTCTCCTTTGTAAACTTTAAAATCATCTATTTCTTCCTCTTTAACACCATATCTTAAAAGTACTTTTTTATCTAATTTAATCTCTTTTTTACAATTTGAACAAACCTTTCTTGCAAGTCTCTGAGCAATTACTATTAGTAAAGAGCTTGCAATTAAAAAAGGCTCTACTCCCATATCAACAAGCCTTGTTACTGTACTTGGTGCATCATTGGTATGAAGTGTGCTCAGAACAAGATGGCCTGTTAATGCTGCTTTAACACCTATCTCAGCTGTTTCAAGGTCCCTCATCTCACCAACCAAAATAATATCTGGATCCTGTCTGAGAAATGACCTGAGCGCAGCTGCAAAGGTAAGTCCTATATTCTCTCTAATTTGAACCTGATTAATACCTTCAAGGTTATACTCTACTGGATCTTCTGCTGTTGAGATATTAACATCAATCTTATTTAACTCTGATAATGCAGAATAAAGAGTTGTTGTTTTACCACTACCAGTTGGACCAGTAACTAAAACCATACCATAAGGCTTTCTAATTGCTTCATAAAATAGATTTAATTCTCTCTCTTCAAAACCTAAAACTTTTAAATCAAGCTGAAGATTTGATTTATCTAAAAGCCTTAAAACAACTTTTTCACCAAAAAGTGTTGGCAAAGTTGATACCCTGAAATCTATCTCCTTACCTTTTTCATATTTTAATTTAATCCTTCCATCCTGCGGAAGCCTTCTTTCAGCAATATTTAAATGAGACATAATTTTAAGCCTTGAAACTATAGCATTTTTTAATTTCATTGGTAGCTTCATAAATTCGTACAAAACACCATCAACCCTGAACCTGACTCTAAAAGACTTTTCAAACTGCTCAATATGAATATCACTTGCCTTTCTTTTAACAGCCTCTGTAAGAATATAGTTTACAAGCTTAACAACAGGCCCTGCTTGAGTCTCTTTTTCTATTGTGGAAATATCTGTTGATTCTTCTTCATCATAATCTTCATACTCTATATCTTCAAGATCAAATTTGCTATCAATCTTTTCCACAGCTGACACATTGTCAAAAATTTTATCTATTACTTCTCTAATTGCTCTTGTGGAAGATATGACAACATCTATATTGTAACCAGTGTAAAATTTTATATCATCAATAGCATTAATATCAGAGGGGTCATCAATTGCAAGAAGAAGAGTATTACCAAATCTATTAATTGGTATAACCTTATACTTTTTTATCATCTCTTCTGGAACAATCTTTATAATATCCTCTTTAATATCATAGTTATTAAGGTCAACAACAGGAATGCCAAACTGCAAGCTTAAAGCATTTAAAAGCTCCTCCTCCCCAATATATTTTAATTCAATTAAAATTTCTCCTATTCTTTTGTCAGGATTTTTTTCCTGAATTTTAAGAGCTTCTTTTAACTGCTTCTCTGTAATTATACCATTTTTAACTAATATTTGACCTAATTTTGTTTTATTCCTCATTGAAAACCTCTTTTTTAATAGTTTGAACCATTGAGTCTGAAATATCTAAATCTGTCCAAATTTCAAAACTTTTTAATGCCTGATAAATTAACATGTTTTTTCCATTACTGCAATTAAAACCTCTTTTTTTTGCATCTAAAATTAATGGTGTATCAAAATAAATTAAATCAAAAATTGCTAACTCTTTTTTCAAAACATCCCAGTTTATATCTATTGACTCACCATTAATTCCAAGTGGCGTTGTGTTGATAATAATGTCAGCATCATAAAATTTCAGGCATTCCTTGTTATTTTTAAATTCTTTCCATTTTATATTTTCAGATAACAGATGCTCAATTTTACTCCTTGAGCGGCTCACTATAGTAATACCTGCAACTTTATCTTTAAGAGCATAAATAGCGGTTTTTGCAGTGCCACCTGAGCCTAAAATCACAACATTTTTACTCTCCATATTAAAACAGATAATTTTTTCTAATGTATATAAAAAGCCAAAAATATCTGTATTATATCCGGTAATTATTTCATTTTCATGTTTCAAAGTATTTACCGCCTTTATCTCTCTGGCTAATTCATTAATATTATCAGCAAGGTTATAAGCAGATTCTTTGTACGGTATGGTAATATTGCAACCAAGAAAATTGCTACAATTTTTAAAAAATTCATAAAAATTTTCAAATTTTTCGTTTAAATCAAAAACAACATACACCATATCTAATTTATAGTAATTGATTAAATAATTATGAATTAATGGCGAAAGGGAATGTTTTATATTTTTACCAATTAATGCTAAAATTTTAGTATTGCCTCTAATTATCATAAAATTATAATAGAATATTTTTATTTTTTTTTCTACTAAAAATTTTTATAATTTTTTTTTATAAATTTTAAATAACAATAAATTATTTCAATTTGACTTTTTCAATATTTTATAAAATTATAATTAAAAATAATCAGGAGGATTTTATGAAAATAGATTGCAGAAATTTATCATGCCCTGAACCTGTTATAAAAACTAAAAATGCCCTTTCACAACTTCAAGATCCATATCTTGAGGTAATTTTAAACTCATCCTCATCAGTTACAAATGTTACAAGATTTGCTACAAATCAAGGATACCAAGTAGAAACCATTCATTCTAACAATAATGAAGTTATTTTAAAAATTTCCAAAGAAAATGTTAAGTCTACCAATATTTCAGATAATAATAAGGGAAAGTTTTTAAATAAAACATTATTTATAAAAGATGACAAAATAGGAGATGGAGATTTTGGTAAGCAACTTATGAAAGGTTTTTTAAAAACATTACTTGAATTTGATAATTTACCTAAAAATATAATATTTGTAAATAAAGGTGTTTTTTTAACAACAAAAGAAGACTTAGAATCATTGAAAGAGCTTGAAAAAAGAGGTGTAAAAATATTTAGCTGCGGTTTATGCCTCGATTATTACAAAATTCCACATTCAGAGTTAAAAGTAGGTGAAGTTGGCAATGCATATGATACTATAAACTTCATTCTAACAACTGATACTGTTACTCTTTAGTTTTGTCAAAATGATGACGCCAATTAATAATTGTGAGATCTTTGGACGGTATTTCTATTAATATGGTAAATTTTTTATTTAATATTAATAATTTATGGATTCTTCAGTTGCTATACTCCCTCAGAATGCCCTCAAAAAGTCATTCTGACCCTGAGCTGTGCGAAGGGGAAGAATCCATTATAACTGTTTGTTTTTACATGTATATTTATTTCATAAAATTTTGCTATTTTTTACGGGACAAAGCTTTCAGAGAAATTTTATAAGTAGTAATTTTTATTTAAACAAATTAAAATAATACAAAACCAAATAAAAAATCCAACAGCATTTTTTCTACAATTGATTCTATTTACCACAAAAGCTGTCATTTTGAGGGCTTTAGCCTGAAAAATCTCTTACTTTAAAGTTGGTTTTGTATAATATTTCTCAACTGCTTCTACATTATTACTATTATCTCAATTTAAAATCAAAAACCATTCTTTTAAAACATGGCACACTTTTTGTTACATCAATAAAAAACTTTTAAAAAGGAAGTTAAAAATGAAAA
>CAZIZE010000071.1:0-4379 GCA_964543655.1 uncultured bacterium | reverse complement strand
AATCCCTTGGTCTTCAATACCTTGGTTATCGCTGCTGTCAATGTGGTCTTCCCATGGTCTACGTGCCCTATTGTTCCTATGTTTACATGGGGCTTCTTCCTTTCATACTTTTCTTTACTCATTTTATTCCTCCTAAAATATAATTATAGTTTATTTTTTATTAATTCTTCTGAAATATTTTGTGGTACTGGGTCATAATGTGAAAATTGCATACTATATGTTGCTCTACCCTGAGTCAAACTTCTTAAAACAGTAGAATAACCAAACATTTCAGAAAGCGGGATAAAAGCTTTAATAATTTGCAAATTCAATCTTGATTCCATACCCTGAACTTTACCTCGTCTACTGTTAATATCTCCAATAACATCACCCATATATTCTTCTGGTACAGTAACTTCAACATCCATAATTGGCTCTAAAATAATTGGTGAGCACTTTTTAGCCCCTGCCTGAAATGCCTGGGACCCAGCAATTTTAAAAGCCATTTCTGAAGAATCAACCTCATGATAAGATCCATCAAATAAAGTTACTTTAACATCAACAACTGGATAACCTGCAAGAATCCCTCGTTCCATAGCTTCCTTCACACCTGCCTCAACTGCAGGAATATATTCTTTTGGAATCACTCCACCTACTATTTTATCAACAAACTCAAAACCTGTACCAGCTTCTAACGGCTCAAGTTCTAACCATACATGCCCATATTGACCTCTACCACCAGATTGCCTTACATATTTACCCTCTATTCTTGTAGATTTTGTAATAGTCTCTTTATAGGCAACCTGAGGCTGACCAACATTGCAATCAACCTTAAATTCTCTTCTTAATCTATCAACAATAATCTCTAAATGCAACTCACCCATACCAGAAATAATAGTCTGACCAGTTTCTTCATCAGTTCTAACCTGAAAAGATGGATCTTCCATAGCCAATTTATTTAAAGCCATTGAAAGCTTTTCTTGGTCATTTTTGGTTTTTGCTTCAATTGCAATGGAGATAACTGGATCTGGAAATTCCATTGCCTCTAAAATAATAGGTGCTTTATCATCACAAAGTGTATCACCTGTACTTGTATATTTCAATCCAACAGCAGCACAAATATCACCAGCGTATACTTCCTTGATTTCCTCTCTTTTATTAGCATGCATCTTCAACAATCTACCAATTCTCTCTGTTTTTGATTTTGCAGAATTGAGAACTGATGTGCCGCTCTGAAGACATCCTGAATAAACTCTCAGAAATGTAAGCTGACCAACATATGGGTCAGTCATAATTTTAAATGCTAAAGCTGAAAACGGTTCATTATCATCTGTTTTTCTCACTATAGGATTACCATCAAGATCAGTGCCTTCTATTGCTGCAATATCAATTGGAGACGGCATATAATCAACAACAGCATCCAATAAAGGCTGAACTCCTTTATTTTTAAAAGCTGAACCACAAAAAACTGGGATTATTTTAATATCTATTGTTAATTTTCTAATCAACTTTTTAATTTCATCTAATGATAATTCTTCACCTTCAAGATACTTTTCGGCAAATTCATCATCAAGATCAGATAAAGACTCAAGTATTACTTCTCTCATCTCCTCTGCTTTACCTACAAGCTCTGAAGGAATATCTTTTTCTATTACCTTCAAGCCTTTGGTATTTTCATCAAAGTAGAGAGCTTTCATCTTCAAAAGGTCAACAATCCCTTCAAAGTTTTCCTCTTTTCCAATTGGAAGTTGAAGTGGTAATGGATTCGCATTTAACCTCTTCTTCATCATTTCTACAACATTAAAAAAGTCAGCACCAGTTCTATCCATCTTATTAACAAACGCAATTCTTGGAACTCTATATTTATCTGCCTGACGCCAAACTGTCTCAGACTGTGGCTCCACTCCACCAACAGCACAAAAAACAGCAACTGCTCCATCAAGCACTCTTAAAGCTCTTTCAACTTCTATTGTAAAGTCAACGTGACCTGGTGTGTCTATTATGTTAATTCTATAATTATTCCAAAAACATGTGGTTGCTGCTGAGGTAATAGTAATACCTCGCTCCTGCTCTTGAACCATCCAATCCATTGTAGCAGCACCATCATGTACCTCACCTATTTTATAATTAATACCAGTATAGTAGAGAATTCTCTCTGTAGTTGTAGTTTTACCAGCATCAATATGCGCCATAATACCTATATTTCTACATTTCTCAAGTGGAACCTGTCTTGGCAACTCTTTAACCTCCTATTTTACCATCTGTAATGTGCAAAAGCCTTATTCGCCTCAGCCATCTTATGAGTATCTTCTTTCTTTTTAACAGATGCACCCTTCTCGTTGTATGCATCAATTAGTTCATTAGCAAGCTTTTCAACCATACTTTTCTCTTTACGATTCCTTGCGTTTCCAACAAGCCATCTCATAGAAAGAGCGTATCCTCTCTCCAGAGGAACCTCTATTGGAACCTGATATGTTGCACCACCAACCCTTCTTGATTTAACTTCAAGTAAAGGTCTGACATTATCAAGAGCTTTTTTAAAAACCTTTATTGGCTCTTCATTAAGTTTTTTCCCAACAACTTCAAGACTTTCATAAAAAATTTTCTCAGCAAGACTCTTCTTGCCATCTATCATTAATTTATTGACAAATTTTGTAACCAAAGTATCTTTGTAAACTGGATCAGGAATAACTTTTCGTTTTTGTGCTCTTTTTCTTCTTGCCATTTATTTACCCCTTTTTATTACTTTTTAGGTCTTTTTGTACCATATTTTGACCTACCATTTTTTCTATCACTAACACCTGCACAATCCAACGTCCCTCGAATAATGTGATACCTAACACCTGGTAAATCTTTAACCCTTCCACCTCTGATTAAAACAACAGAGTGCTCCTGCAGGTTGTGTCCAATACCAGGTATATAACTTGTAACTTCTATTCCATTAGTAAGTCTAACCCTTGCAACTTTCCTTAATGCAGAATTTGGTTTCTTTGGTGTAGTAGTATAAACTCTGGTACAAACGCCTCTCTTTTGAGGACATGCTTTTAAAGCAGGAACATTGCTCTTCTTAGTGATTTTCTTTCTTCCTATTCTAACTAATTGATTAATTGTAGGCATAGCACCCCCATCCTCATTTAAAAAATATTAAAAATTAAGTATAGTTTACTTTCTCTGGTTAATTTGCGTTACTATTTTGCAAAAATCAAAACCTCAAAATAGAGGAATGTGCCTTTATACCACTTTCTTTTATTTGTCAATATAATTTTTACATTTTTTTAATTTTTTATAAATTTCCCATGTATCAATATCCTGTCTTCCTATATTTCTATTAATGGGAATCTTTAATGAATCTTCAAATTTTTCCATTACAAAATCTCTCATTCCATTATTAAAATTAGCAGATAGTATATAATGAATAAATTTTTTTGAAAACATGTATGGGTGAGCTGGTCTATTATTTTCAACTGCAACTATAAAATCTTTTTCTCCAGCAACTTGAATAAATTTATTAAAAATCTCTGAATTAATAAATGGCATATCACCAAGCTGCATTAAAATATAATCCACTTCAAATTTTTCAATCTCTTTTAATCCGCATTTTATTGAAGAAAACATTCCTTCTTGCCAGTAATTATTTTTTACAACATGAGTTTTTTCCAAAAGCGTCCTGAGTTCTCTATAAATTTTCTCAAAATGCGCACCCAATACAACAAAAATATTAGAAAAATCAGCATTTAAAGCTTCTTCAATAACTGTACCTAAAATAGTGCTATTTTTCCACGGAAGGATCTGCTTGGGGAAACCAAATCTTTTTGCTTCACCAGCAGCTATAATCAGGCAAGCTACTTTCATTATTAATCCATTAAAAACATTTCCATTGCTATATAAGGACATACTTTCACACACCAGCCACAAGCACTACATTTATCCTGCTTAAAAATAATTTTCCTCGTCTCTTTATCAACAGAAAGTGCTTTGGTGGGGCAAACCGCTGTGCAGAAACCGCAATGAACACATTTATCCTCATTTCTAACAACTGATTGCTCTATAGATGCTATTCTAACACCTACTTTTTCCAGATATTTAAGCCCCTGCTCAAAATCTTTCCTATTACCAGAAATATCTGTAATCATATAACTTTCCTGTCTTGGTAGAACGTTAGCAATTAGAATATTTAAAATTAGGTTATAATCTTTTATTAACTTGTAAACCACTGGTTTATCCCAATTTGTTTTTGAAAACCTGAGAACAAACCTTTTTTCTACTTTCTCATCATTCATAAATCCTCCTTTTGAAAATAAAAGCTCATAATAATTTTTCTACAATTACTATTCGTTATGTTGAATACAGCAAATTTTTCATTCCCCTGAAAAAATTAAAGGTTTTTTAACTTCAAAATT
>CAZIZE010000070.1:0-1708 GCA_964543655.1 uncultured bacterium | reverse complement strand
AAAATTTCTAACTTCATTTCTACCATAGTTAAAAATATATGTGTCCCAGTCAGGATGATAACCTTTTAAAGGACTTGCATGCTCATAGAGATGCGTTCCATCAAACATTGCAAGACCATGTGAATCTTTAGGGAAATGTGCTGGAACCCAGTCAAGTATTACACCAATATTGTGATTGTGTAGATAATTAACAAAATATTTAAAATCATCAGGAGTACCAAACCTACTTGTTGGTGCATAGTAACCAGTAACCTGATAGCCCCAAGAGTCATCAAGAGGATGCTCCATTACAGGTAAAATTTCCACATGGGTAAACCCCATCTCTTTAACATAATCTTTTATCTGATGTGCCAGTTCTCTGTAATTTAAGCCTTTACGCCATGACCCCAGGTGCATTTCATAAATGGAAATAGGAGAAGAAAAATCGTTGAACTTTTCTCTGTTTTCCATCCATAAATTGTCGCTCCATGAAAAATTACTTTTCCAGACTATTGATGCAGTTTTTGGTCTTTTTTCAAAAAATTTTCCATAAGGATCTGTTTTAATAAAAACTTCACCATTTCTTCCCCTTATTTCAAATTTGTAAAGCTCTTTAGCTTTTATATGTGGAATAAATATTTCCCATACTCCTGAAGAGCCTCTTACTCTCATTTGATGTTTGCGTCCATCCCATGCATTAAAATCGCCAACAACACTAACACCCTCTGCATTTGGAGCCCAAACTGCAAATAAAACTCCATTTACACCATCAATATTTCTTAAATGTGCTCCAAGGTGATTGTAAATTTGTAAATTCTTGCCTTCATTAAACAGATAAAGATCAAAATCTGAAATTACAGGTGGAAATGAGTAAACATCATAGGTAATAATTGTATTATTTTGAAAGAAAATTTTTAGTTTGTAATCTCTTGGATAAATTTTATTGTTAAATTTAATTTTATAAAAGCCTCTTCTGTCAAATTTATGCATTTGAAAAAATTTATTTTCTTTGATTAAGAATATCTGCACATCATCTGCATGTGGCTCAAACACTCTAATTATGGTTTCATTGTTTTCGTAATGTAGCCCAAGGAAGGAAAATGGGTCATGGTGCCTACAATTAAGAAGTTTCTCAATATTATCCATATATTATCCTGAAATTTGAAAAATAATAAAATCTTAATCATTAAATTTAAAGAATTGTCAAGAAAAATTTACTTCATTAGCCAAGACTTTGCACACTGTTTTTAGCTGTTGCTAAAATTTTTATTTATATTAATAACTTATAAATTCTTTAGTTGCTACGCTCCTTTAGAATGCTCACAAAAAAATCATTCTGACACTACAAGCAGAGCATAAGGGAAAATCCATTATAACTACTTAATTTTATAAAATTTTGCTATTTTTTATTGTGCAATGGTCTTTATTTTCCTATTTGATACAAAAACAAATTAAAAATACGATTATAAATTTTTTAAAAGGCTTTATATTTACCATAAAAGCTGTCATTTTGAGGGCTTTAGCCCGAAAAATCTCTTGCTTCAAGGTTGTTTTTGTATGAAATGACATTTGCAATATTCTTAAATTGTTGTTATTAATGAACTTTTCAACGTTGAACTATAAACTTGAATAAGGAGATATTTTGTATAGGTGGAAAATGTAAAGTAAAATAGTTTTTCATCAACAGCCAATTGGCTGTTGATGAATTATTTTAATTTTTCCATTTCTA
>CAZIZE010000069.1:0-6954 GCA_964543655.1 uncultured bacterium | reverse complement strand
TAATCTGTTAATTACTGGAATGATTTTTTCTGCACGCTCACCCATTAATCCTGTAAGATTATCTCTTGTCATATCTACTATGATTAATGCTTCCATATTTATTTAATACCATATAAAAAAAAATGAAGCAATATTTTTTAGCATTTGATTTTTAGATTATTTAATGATAAAAAGAACTAATGAATGAAATAGGAGATAAATATTTTTTAGAAACAAAGTATCACAGGGATACTCTCTCAGGTGGAACTCTTGACTGGGAAAGTAAACCTGAACTATATAAAGAGTATAGTGAAGCACCATTAGTAGAATTACCTTCATTTTCCTTTGAAAATAATATTTCATTAAAAGATTTATTAAAAAAGAGAAAGAGTGTTAGAAAGTATCTTTTTAAGCCACTTGAGCTGGAAAAATTATCCTTTCTCCTCTGGTGCTCAACAGGGATTCAACGGGAAGAAGCAGGTTACCTTTTTAGGACAGCTCCTTCAGCTGGAGCTTTATATCCCATAGAAACCTATCTTGTTGTAAATAATGTTGTTGATTTAAAACAAGGAATTTATCATTACAATATCAGGAAACATTCATTGGAATTGTTAAAAGTTGGAGATTTTTCTGCTGCACTATCTTTTGCAGCACTTAATCAATATTTTTGCAGAAAAGCTTCTGTTATTTTTGTGTGGAGTGCTATTTTTTTCAGGTCAAAGTGGAAGTATAAGGAGAGAGCTTACAGATATATATTTATTGATGTTGGGCATATAGCAGAAAATCTTGCTCTCTCAGCAGTTTACCTTGAACTTGGCTCATGTCAGATAGGTGCTTTTTTTGATGATGAGTTAAATGAGATATTTGACCTTGATGGTATTAATGAAAGCTGTTTATATTTATCACCAGTTGGATATCCTTTTGTTTGAAATTTGCAATCAGGAGTTAATATGAAAGGTGCAACTTTTGAAAATTCATTAAAAAGATTGGAAGAAATAGTTGAAATATTGGAAAGAGGCGAAATACCTTTAGAAGAATCTTTAAAGCTTTTTGAAGAAGGATTAAAACTTTCTAAAAAGTGCAATGAGAAATTAAGTAAAATAGAAGAAAAAGTTAAAGTAATACTTGGAGATGAGATAAAAGATTTTAAAGATATTACATTTGAAAATGAATAATTTTGTTAAATATCTAAAAGATAAGCAAAGTATAGTTGAGCAGCGACTTAAAGAGATTGCAGAGATAATTTTGCAAGATACACCTGAAAAACTAAAAGAAGCAATGCTCTACAGCCTGTTTGCAGGTGGTAAAAGATTAAGGCCAATTCTTACCTATGCTGTAGCAGAAAGCCTCAATGGCAATCTTAAAGATGCACTTACTGTTGGGTGTGCTATAGAATTTATCCATACCTATTCATTAATCCATGATGATTTGCCTGCTATGGATGATGATGATTATAGGCGGGGAAAACTTACCAATCATAAAAAATTTGGTGAAGGAATGGCAATCCTTGCTGGTGACGGGCTGTTAACAGAGGCTTTTAATATTTTAACAAATAGAGAATTGTTTATTAATATTGATTGTGTTACAATGTTGGATATTGCAAATTTTATTGCAAAATGCAGTGGTGCCTCTGGTATGGTAGGTGGTCAAGCTCTTGACCTGTTGTATGAAAATATTGATGCTGATGAATATGTTGTTAAGGAGATTCATATTAATAAAACAGCTAAATTAATTACAGCATCAATTTATTCAGGTGCAAGAATTTCAACAGATAGAGATGAAATAATAAAAAAGTTTATTAATTTTGGATATAAAGTTGGTCTTGCATTTCAAATAGTAGATGATATTCTTGATATTACAGGCAACCTTGAGCAACTGGGTAAAAGTAGCAAAAGTGATGAGAAAAAAAACAAATCTACATATCCATCTATTTTTGGTATAGATAAATCAAAGGAAATTGCAGGAGATTTAATATATAATGCTAAAAAAGAAATTTCATTTTTAAAAGAAAAGGGAGATATTTTAAATCATCTATCTGATTTTATCCAGGAGAGAATGAGTTAATGGACATTTTAAGTAAAATTTCCACATATAATGATTTTAAAAAGCTTGATATAAAAGAATTACCAGAATTAGCAGATGAGCTTAGAAAATTTGTTATAAATGTAATTTCCAAAAATGGTGGACATCTTGCAAGCAACTTAGGAATTGTTGAGCTTGCAATAGCGCTGCTATACACGTTTAACTTACCTTATGATAAAATAATATGGGATGTTGGTCATCAAAGTTATATTCATAAAATACTCACTGATAGAAAAGATAAATTTCCCACAATTAGACAGATTAATGGTATTAGTGGTTTTCCAAAAAGGGAAGAAAGTATATACGATGTATTTGGCACTGGCCATAGCAGCACGTCTATTTCAGCAGGGATAGGCATTGCCACAGGAAGAGACCTTTTAAATGAAGGTTTTAAGGTGGTATCAGTAATTGGAGATGGCTCATTAACAGCTGGTATTGCTCTTGAGGCACTAAACTATTCTGGGGCAGTTGATAGAGATTTTATAGTGGTTTTAAATGACAATGAAATGTCAATTTCCAAAAATGTTGGTGGCCTTGCATCTTATCTTAACAGGATTATGACAGGGAAAGTTATTACAAAGATAAGAGATGATATAAAGAGAACTTTACAATTAATTCCTGGTGGTGTTGGTGAATCTTTGCGAAAATTTATTAAGCATGCAGAAACAAGTGTTAAAGGTTTTGTTATCCCACCTGGAATAATATTTGAGGAATTAGGTTATCAGTATGTTGGACCTGTTGATGGACATAACATAGATTTACTTCTTGAAACATTTGATAATGTTAGATTTCTCAATAAACCAGTACTTGTGCATGTTTACACCACCAAAGGAAAAGGTTATGAATTTGCTGAAAATTCGCCTACTAAATTTCATGGTATTGGTGCATTTAAAATAGAGACAGGAGTCAGCAAGAAAAAATCCTCTGTTCCAACTTATACTGAAATTTTTTCACATACAATCAGTAAAATAGCAAAGAGTAATGAAAAAATTGTTGCAATTACTGCGGCAATGCCATCAGGTACAGGCCTTGAAAAATTTGCAAAGGAGTTTCCAGATAGATGCTTTGATGTGGGTATTTCAGAGCAGCATGGAGTTACATTTGCAGCAGGCCTTGCAACTCAAGGATTTATCCCTGTGGTTGCAATTTACTCAACTTTTCTCCAGAGAGCATACGATATGATTGTGCATGATGTTGCTTTGCAAAATCTTCATGTTATATTTGCTCTTGATAGGGCAGGGATAGTTGGTGAAGATGGCCCAACACATCATGGCCTTTTTGATATATCATATTTAAGGCATATCCCGAATATGATATTAATGGCACCAAAAGATGAAAATGAGTTACAGCATATGCTTTTTACTGCAACCAAGTTAAACCAACCTGTTGCAATAAGATATCCAAGGGGTACAGGTGCCGGTGTTAATCTTGATACTGAATTTAAAGTTATTGATATTGGCAGATGTGAAGTAATTCAGGAGGGAAGCAAAGTTCTTGTTATCTCAGTTGGTCATCTGTTTAATGAGGTTTTAAGTGCTGTTGAATCTTTTGGGAATGATGTAGAATTGATAAATTTGAGATTTATTAAGCCGTTAGATAAAATTTTAATTGATAAATTAAAAAGATTTGAAAATGTTATTGTAGTGGAGGAAAATGTTAAAGCAGGTGGTGCTGGAAGCGCTATTTTAGAGTTTGCAGCAGATAATAATATTTTTCAATTTAAAAATTTTAAAATTTTGGGTATAGAGGATAAGTTTGTAGAGCATGGCACCCAGAATTATTTAAGGGAAAAGTATGGTCTTAATTCAGAAAATATTAAATCAGTGATAAAAGGAGTGTTAAATGGCTGAAATTAAAATTCATATTGATTTATGCAAAGGTTGCGAGTTATGCACAACTGTCTGTCCTAAGGAGATTTTATCATTAGGAAAAAGTATAAATATAAAAGGTTATCAATATATTGAAATAACTGACCGAGACAAATGTATTGGCTGTGGCATGTGCGCTAACATTTGTCCTGATGTTGCAATTGAAGTTTGGAAATAAAAGGAGGATTTAATGTCAGAGAAAAATAAAATTTTAGCAAAAGGCACAGAAGCTATTGCTATGGCAGCAATTGATGCAGGTTGCAGACACTATTTTGGCTATCCAATTACTCCGCAAAATGAGATTCCAGAATATCTTGCTGAGCATTTTCCAAAAGTTGATGGTTATTTTCTCCAGGCAGAAAGTGAAATAGCTTCTGTTAACATGCTAATTGGTGCTGCTGCAACTGGTGTTAGAGTTATGACATCTTCATCAAGTCCAGGTATTTCTTTAATGCAGGAAGGTATATCATACCTTGCAGGTGATGAACTTCCAGCTGTAATAATAAATATGACAAGAACTGGTCCAGGTCTTGGTGGGATTAA
The DNA here is from genome assembly GCA_964543655.1 of uncultured bacterium. Taxonomy (GTDB): domain Bacteria; phylum DYJV01; class DYJV01; order DYJV01; family DYJV01; genus CAZBLP01. The sequence goes on along the minus strand of CAZIZE010000069.1, from coordinate 2,482 downwards.
TGCAACTCAGGGAGATTATTTTCAGGCTGTTAAAGGTGGAGGACATGGTGATTACAGAAATATAGTTTTGTCTCCACATTCTGTTCAGGAGCTTTATAATCTCACTTTTAAAGCTTTTAACCTTGCTGATAAATATAGAATGGTGGTAATTATACTTGCTGATGCTATACTGGGACAGATAAAAGAGCCTCTTTACAGAATTCCACCTGAGCCTATTAACGAATATGACAAATCGTGGGCATTAACAGGTGCTAAAGGTAGAGATGGTAAGTGTATTAAATCTCTTTTTCTTGGAGATGGTGAAATGGAGAGACATATTAAGCATCTCTGGGAAAAGTATGAAAAGTTAAAAAAGAATGATTGTATGTATGAGTTAAATGGTGGAGAAGATGCAGAACTTTTACTGATTGCTGCAGGAAGCTGCGCAAGAATTGCAAAGACAGCTCTTTTTAAAGCAAGGGATATGGGTAAAAAGGTAACTCTACTTAGGCCTATTACACTTTTCCCTTTTCCTGAAGAGATTATAAAAAAACTAACTGAGAAAATAAAAAATGTTCTTGTTTTTGAAACAAATACTGGCCAAATGGTAGAAGATGTAAAATTGTCAGTATCAGAGGGGGTTAAGGTAAAACTTTATGCAAGACCTGGCGGCACAATAGTGAATCCAGAAGAATTGCTTAAAGAAATTATTGCACAATAATTATGGAGGATAATATGAAAGCTGTTTATACAAAACCAAAAAGTTTAAAAGATAAACCTTTTCACTTTTGTCCTGGTTGTCATCATGGGATAATACATAAATTAATTGCAGAGGCTATTGATTATTATGATTTAAGAGAGAAAACAATAGGTGTAGCTTCTGTTGGTTGCAGTGTTTTTCTTTATGATTATTTTAATGTTGATGTTGTGGAGTCGCCACATGGAAGAGCTGCTGCTGTTGCAACAGGAGTTAAAAGAGCACAGCCTGATAAATTTGTTTTTACTTATCAGGGAGATGGTGACCTTGCTGCTATTGGTACTGCTGAGATAATTCATGCTGCTAATAGAGGAGAGCATTTTACTGTTATTTTTGTAAATAATGCAATATATGGGATGACAGGTGGTCAGATGGCTCCCACAACTCTACTTGGTCAGAAAAGTACAACTTCTCCATATGGTAGAGATTTTATGAGAGATGGGTATCCTATTAAAATGGCAGAAATGCTTGCAACCCTTGAAGGAGTTGCTTTTTCAGGAAGATTTGCTGTTGATAAAATTGCTAATTTAAGAAAAGCAAGAAAAGCTATTTTAAAAGCTTTTGAAATACAAAATAAAAAGGTTGGATTCTCATTTGTTGAAATATTGTCATCATGCCCAACTAACTGGGGAGTTTCTCCACTTGAAGCAAATAAAAAGATAGAAGAAGAGATGATTCCTTACTATCCATTGGGAATCTTTAAAGAAAAAAATGTAATTGATGAATTATAAATAATCTGGAGGTTACTTATGTATTTTGATGTTGTAATGGCTGGTTTTGGTGGTCAAGGAGTTATGCTAATTGGCAATTTATTAGCTTATGCTGCTATGAATTCTGGTAAAAATGTTTCTTTTTTCCCATCATATGGAGTTGAAATGAGAGGTGGCACTGCAAATTGCACAGTGGTTATTTCAGATGAGGAGATTGGAAGTCCTATAGTTGGCAATCCCAAATCACTTATTATTATGAATAAGCCTTCTCTTGATAAATTTCAACCAAGATTGGAAAAGGATGGATTGCTAATTTTTAATTCTTCATTAATTGAAGATGGTGAAGTTAATAGAGATGATATTCAGGTAATTAATCTTCCAATGAATGAATTATCTATGGATATAAGTGGCTCACCTCGTCTTGCAAATATGATAGCTATTGGTGCTTTTGTTAAGCTCACAAAAGTTGTTGAGCTTGATATTTTAAAACAATCTTTAAATAACGTTATTTCAGAAAGGAATCAAAAATATATTCCTGACAATATTAAAGCAATTGATTTTGGCTTTAATTATGTTAAATAATATTTGCGAGGTGAAAAATGGAAAAAGTCAATATAGCTGAAAAAATAAAGAGCATTAGAGAGGAAAAAGGATTAAGTTTGCAGGAGCTTAGTAAAATAACAGGGTACTCATCTGCTATTTTATCACAAATAGAAAATCATCTTGAATCTCCATCATTGGGCACACTTTTTAAAATAGCAAAGGGACTTGGTGTGGATATTGGTGTATTTTTTGGTGTTGAAGGGAAAGATTCCTTCTGCATTACAAAAAAAGGAGAAGGTGAAAAAGTTGCAAGATTTGCTTCAAAAGATGGAATTACAAGGTATGGATACAACTATAAATCTCTTGGAATGGGAAAAAAGAACAGAAAGTTAGAGCCTTTTATAGTGACACTTGAGCCAGAAACAATTAAAAATGAGAAGCCTTATGCTCATGAAGGAGAAGAATTTATCTATGTTCTTGAAGGAAAAGTTGA
>CAZIZE010000068.1:0-16940 GCA_964543655.1 uncultured bacterium | reverse complement strand
TAAAAAAGAGATTTCATTTGATTCTTTTAAAATTTATAAAAATGGAGATACTGTTACAGTGATTTATCCACCAAATCATCCTGAATTGGCAGTATTAAAGGATTCCCTTGAAGCTGATTTAGATTTTACAGATAACTGGTTGTTATTTCTATTTCCTTTTATGTTTTTTGGTGGAAGTGCATACTTTTATTGGTTTAAAAATAATGGTTGATTTTAGTGCTTGGAGGTTTAATTAAAGAAGCAAAAGTTTTGCATATTATAACATATTAGAGAAAATATTTAAATTTATAAGAGTTTCATATATTATGTTTTACGTTTCACGAACCATTAGAAGAGTTGGAATGTTAAATGCAAACTTAAATTCAAGATAATCACTGTAGTAACAACTAATTAAAAATATTTTAAATGACATTAATATTATATGTTATACATTTCTCTTTGTCATCTCTAATTTGCCCTATCTTTAATCAAAAAATTTTACATAATGTCTTCACTTGACTGATATTTCGCTGGAGCTTATTGGCAGTAAATGAGCTTGGTCGTTATACAACTTTCTACTTGAAATAATATTTGTAATATTCTTAACTTATAGTTATTAAAGCATTTTTCAATGTTAAACTATGAATGTTGAATCGAGAACTTGTATTAGGAGATATATATTTCCATTATTAACACCATAATTACATTTTAAATTAATAGTAAAATTTTAATGATTATTTTTCATTTGAAAAGAGATAATATTTTTGATATAAATTTTTTTTAATAAGGAAAAGGAAAGGAGAGCTATGAAAATAGCAGGAGTACAAATTGAGTCAACTGATAATTTCAATGAAAACTTCAAAAAATGTTTAAAATATATTGATATTTCAATGGAGCAAGATGCTGATGTAGTTGTTTTCCCAGAACTTTCTTTGAGCTCATGGTTTCCGGAATCAATCAATGAGAAAAATTTTGCATTAGCTATTACAATTGATTCAGAGGAAATAAGAAGTTTTAGAGAAATTGCAAAAAAGAACAGCATTGCTCTTGTAATTCCATTTTTTGAAAAAGATTCAGAAATAGATATGCTATTTTACAACAGTGTTGTTTTTATTGACAAAGATGGTTTGATAAAAGGCCATTATAGAAAGATTCATTTACCACTAATTCCCAACTGGGAAGAAAAATATTATTTTAGACCAGGTGATTTAGGTTTTCCTGTTTTTAATACTTCAATTGGTAAAATAGGTTTTCAGATTGGATGGGATATTTTTTTCCCTGAAGTAGCAAGAATTCTAACATTAAAGGGAGCTAATCTAATAATCTCACCTACTGCCTCAGCTTTTTCATCACAGCCAAGGTGGATAAAAGTAATTAGTGCAAATGCTTTAATTAATACTGTATTTATTTGCAGAATAAACAGAGTTGGTGTACAGGGAGAGCTTGAATTTTATGGTGGTAGTTTCTGTGTGGCACCTGATGGTGGTTTAGTTTCTGAGCCTGCTGGTTCTAAAGAGGGAATTATTTTATGGGATATTAATTTTAACGATCTTTTTGAAGTTAGGAGATTATTTCCTTTTTTAAAAGATAGGATAGAAAAAGAGTATCTTGACCTAATTGGTAAATCATACAGAGAGATTTTAGGGGAGTAAAATGAGTACAGATAGGCAGTTATGCTCAATATGTGCATGGCGAAAAGATTGTAAAAAGAAATTTTCAATGGGAGATGGGAAATTAAATTGCCCCGACTTTTCAGAAGATTTGAAAATCAAAAAGGAGACAGATAGTAAAGATGAAAAATAAAATAGAGAAATTAATAAAAAATTTCATAAATAAAACATTAAAGATAGAAGATGAAGTTAGATTTAATGTTGATATTCCCAAAAATAAAAAATTTGGAGACTTTTCTACTAATGTTGCAATGGTTCTTGCTTCAAAAGTTAAGAAAAATCCTATTAAAATAGCAGAGGAAGCAGTTGAGAATTTTAAGGATAACCCTCTTTTTTCAAAAGTGGAGATTGCTGGTAAAGGTTTTATTAATTTTTTTATAAATGAAAATTACTGGATAAATCTTTTAAATGAGATATTTTCAGATTCCAATTATTTTAAATCAAATTTTGGTGAGAATAAAAAAGTTTTAATAGAATTTGTTAGTGCAAATCCCACAGGGCCACTACATATAGGACATGGAAGAGGTGCTGTACTTGGAGATGTCCTTGCAAATTTATTAAAAGAGTGTGGGTTTAAAGTAGTCAAAGAGTATTATATTAATGATGCTGGCAATCAGATGAATATTCTGGGTAAATCAATATTTCTAAGGGTAAAAGAGTTGCTTGGAGAGAAGATTGAATTCCCTGAAGATTGCTACCAAGGAGAATACATAATTGATATAGCAAAAAAGTTAATTGCAACGTATGGCGAAAACATTGTTGAGAAAAGTATAGAATTTTTTACTGAGCAGGGAATTAAAGCAATTTTGCCAGAAATAAAAGATGATTTAAAAAATTTTGGTGTTGAGTTTGATAACTATTTTAGTGAAAAAAGCCTATTTGAAAAAGGAAAAGTAAATGAAGTAATAGAGGATTTAAAGAGAGCTGGATACATATATAAAAAGGATAATGCCTGGTGGATTAAAGTAGAAGGTGATGAGGACAGGGTGATTATTAAATCTGATGGTTCATATACATATTTAACTTCAGATATTGCTTATCATAAAGATAAGTTTGATAGAGGTTTTGACTTACTTGTAAACATTTGGGGAGCAGACCATCATGGATACATAGCACGATTAAAATCTGCAATAAAATATACCGGGAATGACCCAGACAAGCTCACTATTTTGCTGGTGCAGATGGTAAATTTATTAAGGGGAAAAGAGAGGATTCCATTGTCAACAAGAAAGGGTAAATTTGTTACTTTAAAAGAAGTTATTGATGAGGTTGGCAAAGATGCAGGAAGGTTTATTTTTATGACAAGAAAATATGATGCACAACTTGATTTTGACCTTGAGCTTGCAAAACAGCAGTCAAATGAGAATCCTGTGTACTATGTTCAGTATGCACATGCAAGAATTTGTAGTATTTTAAGAAACTCAGAAATCCCTGTTCCAGAAAAAATTGAGGAAATTACATGTGAAGATGATATTGAAATTATAAAAAAACTTGATGATTTTAAAAATATTTTAAAAGTTGCAGCTAAAAATTTGGAACCTCATTTAATTACATATTATCTACTTGAACTATCTTCTAAATTTCACTCTTATTACAATAAAAATAAAGTGCTTGGAAATAGAAATAGGTTGTTTTTGATTAAAAATATAGAGAAAGTTATTAAAAAAGGTCTTGATATTCTCGGTGTTTCTGCTCCAGAAAGAATGTAATTTTCGCATTCAGGAGGGCACAAATGGGTGGAATGGGAAAAACATTAATAATTTTAGGTATAATATTAGTTTGTATAGGTATTTTTCTTAATTTGTTTGGGAAAATTCCCTATTTTGGGAAATTACCTGGAGACATTTATATAAAAAAGGACAATTTTTCCTTTTATTTTCCAATAACCACTTGTATTATAATCAGTATAGTCCTTTCTATTATTTTTGGAATTTTTAGAAAATAGCATCAGAATTAACAAAAATTAACTTGACTAAAAGAGCAATATTTCTAATATTCCCGTGCTGTGAAGGATAATCGAGAATGAAGTGCGGAGAAAAACTTAAAATATTTTTTGAGCTGTAGCCTTCAAAATAACTGGTTTTGTGGTAAATATGAACATAATTGCTAATGTATTTTACATTTGGTCTTGTATTAGATGTTTTAATGATGAGAAAATGATAATTTAAAATGACTACAAATATCTACTAACAAGTAACACTTTGAACCAACCCAAGGAGGAGCAGATGATAAATATAGAAAAAGTGGAAGCAAAAATTTTAGCAACCCAGCCATTAATAAAAATGTTTTTTAATGAAATGCACAAAGTTATTATTGGACAGGATGAATTGATTAAAAAATTGCTTTTAGCTTTTCTTATTGATGGTCATATATTGCTTGAAGGAGTACCAGGTCTTGCAAAAACAAAAACTGCTGATACATTTTCAAAAATACTTGATTTAGAATTTCAGAGAATACAATTTACACCTGACCTTTTGCCTGGAGATTTAACCGGAACATTAATTTACAATCCTAAAGATATGGAGTTTCAATTTAAAAAAGGTCCTGTTTTTACAAATTTCTTACTTGCTGATGAGATTAACCGTGCACCTGCCAAAGTACAGAGTGCATTACTTGAAGCTATGCAAGAAAAAAAGGTAACAATTGGTGAGGAAACATTTAATCTGAATCTACCATTTTTTGTTGTTGCCACTCAGAATCCTCTTGAGCAGGAAGGTGTTTATCCTCTGCCAGAAGCACAAATGGACAGGTTTTTATTTAAAGTAGTTGTTACCTATCCTGAACCTGAAGAAGAAAAAGCCATTATGAGAGCACATGCTTTTGAGCATTCGGTTGAGCTGAATAAAGTTTTTGATAGAGAAACACTTGGAAAAATTAAAGAAGCTCTTGAGGATATTTACATTGATGAAAAGATAGAGGATTATATAATTGATATTGTAGCAGCTACAAGAGATTTAGGGAAAGTTAAAATGGATAAGAGATTGCTTAACTTTGGCGCTTCACCACGGGCATCATTAAATCTTTACAAATCAGCTAAGGGTAATGCATTTTTAGAAGGAAGAGCCTATGTTATACCACAAGATGTAAAAGATGTTGCCAAAGATGTTTTAAGACATAGAATACTTTTAAGTTATGAAGCAGAAGCTGAAAATATAACTACTGATAAAATTATAGAGGAAATTCTTAACAAAATTCCAACACCATAAACCATGGAAGAGCTTTTTGAATATATAAAAAAAATCAATATTAAAGTAAAATTTCTCTCCACTGATATTTTTGCTGGTGAATATGCAAGTGCATTCAAAGGTAGAGGGCTTGAGTTTGAAGAGGTTAGAGAATATATGGTGGGAGATGATATAAAATCAATTGACTGGAACACAACTGCTAAAACAGGTGCACTTCATACAAAAGTATATAAAGAGGAGAGAGAATTAACAGCTATGATTTTACTGGATACATCCACTTCCATGAATTTTGGCTCTAAATGGGCATTTAAGGCAGATCTTGCTACTGAAATAGCTGCTCTTTTTTCATACACTGCAATTAAAAATAATGACAAAGTTGGATTAATTTTGTTTGATAACAATGTGCATACATATATTTCACCTAAAAAGGGGAGAAACCATATATGGCATATTATAAAAACCATTGTTAATAACAAGCATCACAACAGAAAAACTAATGTTAGAGAAGCCTTAAAATTTCTTTCAAATACCATAAAAAAGAAAAGCATAGCTTTTGTAATATCAGATTTTATTATGGATTCTGATTTTATTTCTCCTTTTAAATATTTAAAGAAAACTTTTGATTTTGTCCCAATTATAATATCAGACCCAATGGAAGAGAAGTTTAAATTCAAAAAGAAAATAGTTTTTAATTATCAGGATTGTGAATCTGAAAATCTTTACAGAGGATTTATTAATTTTGAAAATAGTAGAAGAAAAGAGTTAGTTGCTAATTTTAGAAAAATTAATATTTATCCAATAGATATAACCACTCATAAGCCATATTTACATGAGATTATTAAATATTTCAGAGCAAGGAGGAGAAAATTTTAAAACGAATTACTATTATTTCCTTTTTAATCTTTTGCTGTTTTAGCCTTTTTGCTGAAAATTTTAAGGTTTCTTTTTCTCCAGAAAAAAACAAGATATACCTTGGAGAAAAGGTTAAGTTTAAAATAACAGTTAGCTCTGATATTAAAATTAAAAATATCTTTTCAAATGTAAAATTAAAATTAAAAGATTATGAAATTTCAGATATAAATAAAAAAATGGATAATAAAAAAGCTGTTTATTCATTTTATTTGCAATTTTTCAAAACAGGAAAAATTAATATTCCACAGATTGAACTTAATTTAATAACAGTAGATGGGAAATTCAAAATTTATACTGATAACTTAACAGTCAACATATTATCAAATTTAACTGATAATACAACTTTTCAAAATATAAAACCACCAGAAAAAGTAGGCTTTTATTTAACCACAAAAGAGTTTTTATACTTAGTTTTAATTATTATTGTCATAATCCTATTTATTTACATTATTTTGAAGCTTAAAAATAGAGCAAAAAAAGATAGAAAGGTCAGGATATTATCTCCAATTGAGGAATTTAATGAAAACTGGAAAGATTGTGAAGGGTTATTAAAGAGAAAGGAACTTAAGATTTTTTATTTTAAAATATCCGAAGCAGTTAGAAGATATATTGACAGAGTTTTTAATATTCATACAGTTGAAGCAACTGTTAAAGAAATTGATAAAATTTTTAAAGAAAATAAAGATTTAAAAGAAAATATCAAAGAAGAGCTGCTACAACTTTTTAAAAAATGGGATTTTTATAAATTTACAGGAAATTTTCCATTAATTAGTGAAGCAGAAAAAGATTTAAGCAGAGTCAGGGAAATTATAGACAATATTGAAAAAATTAGAGAAGAAAAAAATAATGTACAGATTTGAAAATCCAGAATACTTTTTATTAATATTAATTGTTCCATTTATTCTTTACTATTATGAATATTTGCAAAAACAGCTGAAGTTTAACTTTTCAGTTGCAGACAGAGTAGGAAAAAATAACAATTTTTCTCTATTTTTAAGATTATCAATAAATGCATTAATTTTAATATTAATAATTTTTGCACTTGCTAATTTTCAAAAAATAAAAACTTTAACAAATACAACAGCAAGGGGGATTAATATAATTATTGCTCTTGACAGTTCTGGTAGTATGGCTGCTATAGATTTTCACAGAAAGGGTAGAGAAATTACCAGGCTTGAAGCCTTAAAATCAGTGGTAAATGATTTTATAAATAAAAGACCTAATGATAAAATAGGACTTGTTGTGTTTGGCAAAGAAGCCTTTACACAGTGTCCACTAACAATTGACCATGAAACTCTCCACTTTTTAGTTAATAGAGTAGAGCTTGGTATGGCAGGTGATAGCACCGCTATTGGCTCTGCACTTTTATTATCTATAAAAAGGTTAAAAAATGTAAAAGGGAAATCAAAAATTATTATTCTTGTAACAGATGGCAGAAATAACAGTGGTCAGGTTAGTCCAATCATTGCAGCAAAGCTCGCAAAGGAGTTTGGTATTAAAATTTACACTATAGGGATTGGTACCAAGGGAAAACCTGTTCCTATTATTCAAAATACTCCTTTTGGTTTGCGTAAAATATATGTTAATGTTGACCTTGATGATTATACATTAAAGCAAATAGCAAAAATTACAAATGGAAGATACTATAATGCCCAAAATTTTGAATCTTTAGAAAAAATAATAAATGATATTAATAAGCTTGAGAAAACAAAATTTAAAGTAAAAAAATATGTTCAGAGGGAATATTTTTATTACTACTTTCTTTTGGGTGCATTAATACTTCTGATTTTTAAAGTATTATATTTTTATCTTTTAAGGGTAGAAATACCTTAAAATGGAGTGATTTAATGACTTTCAAACATGAAAATGTATTGCTATTGCTGTTTTTTGCACCAATAATATTGCTTATTTTCCATTACTCTTATTTAAGAAGAGAAAGATTAATTAAAAAAATTTTTTCAATAGATAATTTTAAAAAAGTAGGTGTATTTAGGAGCAGAGGAAAGCTATTTTTAAAATCAATTTTTTTAGCATGCTGTTATTCTTTAATGGTGATTAGCCTTGCTGGGCCAAGATATGGTTTTAAAGACATTAATCTCTCAACTATTGGGAATAATATTTTTATAGCAGTTGATACATCCCTTAGTATGAAGGCTCAAGATGTTAAGCCAGACCGAATGAGTGTTGCAAAGAGAAAGATTCTTGATTTTATTAATGATGCAAATGGTGAGAGAATTGCCCTTATTCCATTTGCTGGACAACCATATATGTTAATACCATTAACTTCTGATTACTCTATATTTAAATCTTTTATTGATATAGTTAACACTGATTTAATTCCTATACAAGGGACTGATTTTTACAACTTAATTGAAAGAATGGTAAAAGTTATTTCAAGATATAAGTTAAGCAATGTATCTCTTCTGATTTTATCTGATGGAGAGGATTTTGGTGGAAATATAGACGCTGCAATTAAATTATGTAAAAAGTACCATATAACAATTTATGCAGTAGGAATAGGAAGTGGTGAATATGCACCTATACCTCTTAAAAATGGTGGGTTTAAAAAAGATAAAAATGGTCACCTTGTTACAACAAGGTTAAATGAAAAGTTTCTTGAAAAGCTTGCGCTATCAACAGGTGGAATTTATGTTAAATCAACACCAACATCTGAAGATATTGATTTTATATACAAAAAAATAGCAGAAAGGAATAGAATCAATAAAACAACAATTTATAAAAAAAGAATTTATTTTAACAGATTCCAGTGGTTTCTATTACCTGCTTTTATTTTGCTCTGCTTGTTTTTTATAATTAATGAAAGAAAATTGAAATATTTATCAATTATTTTCTTAATTCTTTTTACTTTTAGTAGTGGAAAATTATATGCAAATCCTTATTTTAACAATGAGAAAGGGCTAAAATTTTATAATCAAAAAAACTTTAGAGATGCTATAAAATATTTCAAAAAAGCTTATAAAGAAGATAAAAATCTAAAGTTTAAATTTAATTTAGGTGACTCTCTTTATAAATTAAAAAAATTTGATAATAGTAGTAATATTTTTAATAGTATTGCAAAAAAGACAGAAGATTTGCAATTAAAAGAAAAATCTCTGTACAATGAGGGTGTTATAAATTATAAAAATAAAAAGTATAAAAAAGCTCTTGAAAATTTCAAATTAGCTATTAAGTTAAATCCAGAGGATAGAGATGCAAGAGTAAATTATGAGTTAACTTTAAAAAAACTTAATCAGAAAAAGAACAAAAATAATCAAAGTAAAAACAATAACAATAAAAAGAAAAATAAAAATAAACATAAAAATAAAAAACAAAAACAAAAGCAAAGGCAAAACCAGAACCAGAACAAAAACAAAAATAATAAAAAGAATAAAAAAGAGCATAAAGAAAAGAAACCAAACAGGGAAAAACAGTCCAAAATAGATAAAAAATTGTTAAATCTTTATAGTGACAATAAAAAGCTGTTAAAGCAGGCTATAAAAAAACATTTTCTCTTAAAAAATTTTAAAAAACCTGAAAAAGATTGGTAAAATAGAGGTATAAATTGAAAAGAGCTATTTTTATATTATTTCTGGTTAAATTTATGTTTTTGTCAACATTCCTGTATTCAAAAGGTACTATTATTCTTTCAGTTGATTCTACAAATTTAGTAGTTGGTCAGAGTACTAATTTAAGTGTAACAATAAGTAATATATCTGTTTCAGGTAAGCCAATTATAAAAAATGTTGATAAATTCCATATTATTTTTGTTGGCACTTCAAGCAGTATTTCAATTATTAATGGAAATTTTAAATCAACTAAAACATTTTCATATGAACTAACTCCATTAGAAAAAGGAAAGTTCGCAATTGGACCTGCTATAGTAACTGTATCAGGCAAAGTTTATAAAAGTAATAAAGTTGAAATAACAGTTTCAGACAGCCCCACTGTTAACAAGAAGAATCTAAAAAATAAGAGATTATTCCTTGTTGTAAGTGCAAATAAAAGAAAAGTAAAATTAAATGAAGAAATAATTTTAAGTGTGAAATTGTACAGAAGAGTTGATGTTTATGATATGAATATAAAAGTTCCTGATATGAATGAATTTATAATAACCAAACTTTCTAATGCAAGGGAGTATATAGAAGCAGTTAATGGTAAGCAGTATTATGTTGATGAGTTAAAATATTCTTTAATCCCAACGGAAACGGGAAAATTTACAATTCCACCATTTATTATCTATGGGAAGGTGCCACTTTCCACTTCTCCATTTGACAATTTTTTTAAATCACCACCTTTTGTTATTAACAATTATAAACAGGTATCGATTCCAAGCAATAACCTTAAAATAACTGTTTCTCCGCTTAATAAAAATGTTTATGCTGTTGGTGATTATAGTTTTACCTACAGCATTGATAAGAGTAAGGTAAAAGTTGGAGATACTGTTACACTTACATTTAAAATTACAGGAGCAGGTGACCTGAATTTTTCACAAAATTTAAAACTGCCAAACATTGATGGTTTGAAATACTATCCTGCAAAACCAAAGGTTTCTGTGCATTCAACTTTAAATGGTCTTGTAAGTGAAAAGGTTGAAAAAATTGCCATTATCCCAGAAAAAAAAGGTTACTATAAAATTCCTAAACTTAAAATAATTTTCTACAATCCAAATAAAATGAAGTATGAGTCTTATTTTCTTCCTGAAATTAATTTTCAAGTTTTACCAGGCAAAGAGAATAAGTTAAAGGTTGTAGAGGCAGCAGGACAGAAAATTGGAAAACAGAAAGGGAAGTTATCAGGAGAGTTAATTGATACAATTATTACAGATAAACCAATAATAGATGAAGCTTTAAATCTTTCAGCAGCTAAATTAATTATTTTCTATATTTTTCCTATATTAATTTTGTTACTCAGCTATTTATTGAGATATTTCTATATTGTTAGAAAAGCCAATTTTAAAAAGATAATTCAATCAAATTCTTTTAATAATTTTAAAAAAAGTTTAATCAAAAGCAGTAGTATAGATGAAATTAGCAATTGTGTAAAAAGATATTTTTCAGAAAAAACCGGGAATTTAGGTTATTCATTTACTTTTAAAGAAATTATTGAAATTCTTCAGAAAAATAGTATTGAGGAAAGTATAATAAGAAATTTGCAAGAAATTTTTTCAATTATGGAGAAAATTCAATTTGCAAGAGCTGGAGAAATTGAAATAGAGAAATTAAAAAATCAATTAATTGAAATAATTTCATTTATTGATAAAAAAATGAGGTTTTAGTAATGAAGTTTATTTTTAAGATTTGTTTATTTCTTCTTTTTGTTACAACAATTTTTGCTTCCAATAACAGTAAAGTTTATCTGGAATTTTCAAAAGCAAACAATCTATTTCACAAAAGAGAATATAATAAAGCAGTTAATCTTTACAAAAATATTTATAAGCATGGAATTTCAAATGGTTACCTATTTTATAATATTGGCACATGCTATTTAAAAGAGGGTAAATTGGGCAAAGCACTTTACTGGTATAACAAGGCAAAATTTTTTATTCCATTAAATAGCTCTTTGAATAAAAATATTCAGATAGCAATTAGCAAGGTAGAGGATAATATAGCAAATAAAACATTTTTTCATTATCTAAATTCTTTTTTTATACTTGGAGATATTTTTTCAATAAAAATAAATTTTTACATTACATCTTTTCTATTCTGGTTCTTAATATTATCATTGATATTGAAAAATTTTGTAATTAATTTAAAATACAGGTATCTGGCAAAGAGAGCTGTTATTATAGCAGGAATTAGTTGGATAATTTTTGCTGGTAATTTTGCTTTTCAATATTATAAGTATAGATTTTTAAATTTGGGATATATTACAAAAAGTAACACAGAGGTAAAAGATGATTTTAATTTAAATGCCAATAATATAGCAACATTAAATGATGGGACTCAAGTTTTTATACTGAGTAAAAACAATAACTTTTTTAAAGTTAAATTACCTGATGGTTTAGAAGGATGGATTTTAAAAAATAGAATAATTTGTAGAGAAAATGAGTAATTTAAAGGAGGATTTATGGATTTCAATGTTATAAAGTTTAACAAAAAAGGTAGAATAGCTGAAATTACTTTAAATAATCCCAATGCTTATAATCCTTATGGTAAAGAATTAGCTCTTGAATTATACAATGTAATGAAGCAAATAAAGTGGGACAGGGAAATTAGAGTGGTTATTATCAAATCCACTGGCAAAGCTTTTTCAGCAGGTGGCGATATAAAACAATTTAAGCAAGCAGTAGATAAAGGTAAATTTACTGAGCTTGTAGAAGATTTAATTTTATACCTGAATGCCACAGTACTTTTAATGAAAAAGATGGATAAAATTATTATAAGTTTTGTAGATGGAATCTGTGCTGGTGTTGGTTTATCATTGGCATTAAATACAGATATTAGCATTGCCACAGAACGTTCCTCATTTATTGGAGCATACAATGGACTTGCTACAACTCCTGATGGTGGCTCAAGTTATGTTGTATTAAAAAATGCTGGATTACCAAGGACATTATGGTTTTTTCTCTCCAATGAGCCAATATCTGCTAAAGAAGCTAACATGTGGGGGATTTTAAGCAAAGTTGTTGATAGTGAAATTGGTGAAAAATACGTTAATGATCTTGCTGAAAAAATTGCAAATGGACCTTATAAAGCAAATGTTTTGACTAAGCAATTGTTTGTGCAAGGTGAGAAGGTTTCTTTTGAAGAGTATATTGAAATGGAAAAAGAGGGAATTATTCAGTCAACCACCACAAATGATATGAAAGAGGCTGTTAATTCTTTTATTGAAAAAAGAAAACCAAACTTTGAATAAAATCAGACAAAATTGTATCAAATCCTTCCTGTGATACAATTTTGTTTAATTTGATTTTGTTATTTAATAAAAATGGGCAACAGAATGTTGCCCTTTTTATTCATTGTTCATGTTTTAAGTAAATAATCTATATCTCTCAACTATCAATTAATTATACGCTTTTTCACCATGTTCTGAAACATCAAGACCCATAGCCTCATCTTCTTCAGAAACTTTCAATCCTCCAAGTAAAGCACCTATTACTTTTAAAATAATAAATGTTGCAATAAGAGAATATACAACTATTACAACAGTTCCAATAAGTTGAACTAAAAAAGTCTTAGCACTTCCATAAAATAGGCCATTTATGCCATTAATACTTTTTTGTGCAAAAAGCCCAAGAGATAATGTACCAAGGATACCTCCAATTCCATGAACACCAAAAACATCAAGAGAGTCATCATATTTAAATTTTTCTTTAAATTGAATAGCATAAAAACATATAACAGCAGAGAGAAAACCTATTACTATTGCAAATAGAGGAGATACAAAACCTGATGCAGGAGTAATAGTTGCAAGACCAGCAACTGCACCTGTTGCACCACCAAGAACAGTAGGTTTGCCATTTTTTACCCATTCAATTAATAACCAAACAAAAAGGGCTGTTGCAGCTGAAATATGAGTGGTTAAAAATGCATTAACAGCAACAGAATTCACACTTAAAGCACTTCCAGCATTAAATCCGAACCAGCCAAACCAAAGTAATCCTGCACCTAAAACAACCATTGGTATATGATGTGGAAAAACAGGTTCTTTAAGAAAAGTTTTTCTTTTTGTAACGAGTATTGCAGCTACCAGTGCTGAAACACCACAGGTTGCATGAACAACAAGCCCTCCTGCAAAGTCAGCAACACCAAGTTTAGCAAGCCAGCCTCCACCCCAAATCCAGTGGACAGCAGGATAATATACAAATAAAGACCAGAGAATTATGAAAAGCAGATAAGCAGAAAATTTAATTCTCTCTGCTATAGCACCTGAAATAAGAGCAGGAGTAATTATTGCAAACATACATTGATAAATCATAAAAACAGCTGCTGGAATGGTTGGTGCAAAATTGGATGGAGCATAACCAACTCCACTGAGAAATAGGTATTTTAAATTTCCAATAATTCCACCAACATCCCCTCCAAATGAAAGGGAATAACCAATAACTACCCATTCAATGGTCAAAATTCCCATTGCTACAAGACTGTGCATAATTGTAGAAAGCACATTTTTCTTTCTAACAAGCCCCCCATAGAATAAAGCCAGAGCTGGTGTCATTACAAGAACAAGTGCAGCAGATACAAGCATAAAGCAAGTATCAACAGGATTAATAGAATTAGTTGTTGCACACCAAGCATTTGTTGCAAAAATAATAATAGCAAATAGAGCTGTTAAAAGATACTTCATAGAAAACCTCCATTATTCATTTTTGGAGATAAACAGGTGCAAATTATATACCATTAAGATTTTATATTTAGTTCTATACGAGCCAAATCTATTGATGATTTCAAAAGTGTTCTATATAACATCTTGATATTATTTAAAAAGGTTGCAATGGTGTGGATTTTATGTTAGAAATTATTTTTTAAATTATGAAAATTATTAAAATAAAAAAATCTGGTTTTATATTTATTGTTTTAACCATATTTCTGGGTTTTGCTGGGATTAATACTGGAAATAATTTAATCTATCTTATCACCTCTACTCTTCTTGGATTCATGGCAATATCTGGTTTTTTTGGAAAAAGAAATATTAATAATTTAGAGATTAAATTGGAATTTCCTGAAGAAATCTTTGCTAAGACTAAAATTCCTGTAAAAGTTTCTGTTGTAAATAATAGAGGTTTTTTACCAGCTTTTTTAATAAAGGTTCATATTTTTGACCAGAGTTTACTTTTCCCTTTTGTAAATTGTAAAAATTTTAAAACAAAAACTATTTCTACATATTTTCCTAAAAGAGGCAATGTAGCTATAAAACATGCTAAAATATCCTCTACTTTTCCTTATAATTTTTTCATAAGATATAGTCGTATAATTTTAAATAAAGAAAAGATAGTGTTTCCAGAACCTGAATATTCACCTTTAATTCAAACAATTTTTTCAAATGGAGAACAAACTTTTATTTCTGATAGTAATATCTCAAATAGGGGAATTAGTGGAGAATTATTGTTTATTCGGGAGTATAACAATGACCCTATTAAACTAATTCACTGGAAATCTTCTGCTAAATTAGATAAATTTATGGTAAAAGAGTTATCGTCAGAAATTAGAAATTCTATTTTAATTGATTTTGAAAAAATTAATATTAACAATATTGAAAAAAAGTTATCAATTATAACATATCTCATCATAAAGCTGGAAAGAAAAGGGATTTGTGTTAATTTAAAATTAAATAAAGAAATATATACAAATAGAAAAAGTATGTTAAGAGCACTTGCACTTTATAATTTAGGATAAATTTATGAAAATAGGGACAATTATTGATTTAATAACTTATTTAATAGCTTCTATTGCTATTATTCCATTGATAAAATATATACCATCTCAATACATTGCAGTTGCATTGTTTTCAGGTTTTGTGTCAATAAAATTTACTTTTAAAAGAAGATTTTTCTTAAATGTTTTATCTATTATATTTGTTTTCTTATCTTTATTAAATATCTCTATGGAAAATTTTATTATACCAATTTTAAATGCTTTAATAATTCTAATATCTGTTAAATTTTTGGAAAATAAAGAATATAGAGATTATATGCAGATTTATCTTATTAGTCTTTTGTTGCTTGCAGGTTTTGCTCTTTTATCAGTTAGTATAACATTCTTATTTTATTTAATTATAATGTTAATACTTCTTTCACTTGCAACTATTTTTCTTACCTATTTTGATGAGGATAAAAATCTTTTTTTGAATAAAAAAGATATTCTTACAATCTCTTATAAAACTTTTTTTATTTTCCTGCTTTCTTTGCCTATAGCGCTTTTTATATTTATTATTTTACCAAGAGTGGAGACTCCTTTTTTCAACTTATTTAACAATTCCAATCAAGCTGTTACTGGATTCTCAGACAAAATACAGCTTGGTGATGTAACCGCAATTCAAGAGGATGATTCTGTGGTTTTTAGAGTTGAAATGGAAAAAATTTCAGAGAAAAATCTTTACTGGAGAGGCATTGTACTTAGTAGATTTAATGGTAAAACATGGGAAAAGAACATAGAACAACCAGTGGAAAAATTGAGGATAAAAGGTAAATATCGTAAAATAAAACAATTAATTTATCTTGAACCTTATTACAACAAGTATCTTTTTGCACTTGATAAACCTGTTGAAATAGATTTAAAAAAAGTAAAAAAGTTTAAAAATTTAACTTTTGAATATTGTAAAAACATTAATAAAAGATTAAAATATAAAGCTTATTCTATTGCAACGAAAAATTATAAAATAAATAAAATAGATAGAAAGATTTATCTTCAGTTACCGGAAAATCTTCCAGAAAAATTATTATCATTGAAAAGGAGAATAAAAACAATTTCTGATATAAAAACATTTTTTAAAAATCAGAATCTAACGTACACTTTAAAAGGTCTTCCTTTTTCTCAACATCCCACAACTGATTTCCTTTTTAAAACCAAAAAAGGTAATTGTGAATACTTTGCATCAGCTTTTGCAATATTGCTCAGGCTGATTAAAATCCCTTCAAGAATAATTGCAGGTTATAAAGGTGGTATCTATTCAAATTTGGGGAATTATTACATTGTTACACAAAAAGATGCTCATGTGTGGGTAGAAGCATATATAAAGAAAAGGTGGGTAAGGATTGATCCAGTAAATTTTGCGAAAAATAGATTTCAGGCTAATAACATCAGAAAATATTTAGATTTTAAATTGATATTAGATTTTATAAACTACTTTTGGATAACTCATTTTATAAATTATGATTTTAATACCCAATTTCAAATTTTTAAAAAAATTGCATATTTAAATTTTAATAAAAAATTTTTTAAAATTTTTTTTAAATTTCTCTGTTATGGAATATTGTTATTTTTTCTTTTATTTATAGTTTTTAAACTTACAAAACAAAAGATAATTAACAGGAAAGATAAAGGTTTAATTGAAATTTTTCTAAATAAACTTGAGAAATCAGGTTATAAAAGAAAAAGTAATGAATCTCTTTATGAGTTAATTGATAGAATAGATGATAGTGAGCTTAAATTTCAGGCAGAAAAATTTGTTTCTAAATTTTATGAAATATATTTTACAGATACTGACCTTAACAAAAAAAGAATAGCTGAACTTAAAGAGATTTTAAAATGGCTCC
>CAZIZE010000067.1:0-41747 GCA_964543655.1 uncultured bacterium | reverse complement strand
ATAAGAGTAAACCTATTTAAATTTAGCTTAACACTTTTAGCTGTTGGACCCTGGCCAATTATTATATCTATTTTAAAATCTTCCATAGCAGGATATAAAATTTCTTCCACAGTTCTATTCATTCTATGTATTTCATCAATAGAGAGTACATCATTTTCAGAAAGATTTGTTAAAATTGCAGCAAGATCCCCACCACGCTCAAGGATTGGTCCAGAAGTGGAGCGTATATTAACATTTAACTCACTTGAAATAATATTTGCAAGAGTAGTTTTTCCAAGACCTGGTGGCCCATAAAAAAGGATATGGTCAAGTGCTTCTTTTCTGTTAATAGCAGCTTGAATAAAAGTTTTTAAATTATTTTTTAACTTTTCCTGTCCAACAAACTGGTCTAATTTTGTGGGACGTAAAGTTTCTTCAAATTCATCTTTTACTAAAAATTCACTTTTTTTAACCATTGTACAGCTCATTTAAAACATATTTAATCAGGTTTTCAATAGGCTCATCTTTATATTTTTTTATAACTTTTTCAACAGGTGTTTTAATCTCAGAAGATTTATAACCAAGTGATATAAGGGCGTCTGATAAGTCTTTCTCTTTGTCTGTTAATAAATTTTGTGAAGATTCTGATATTTTCTGAGTTTCTTTAAATTTGTCCTTTAAATCAAAGCATATTCTTTCTGCAGTTTTTTTGCCAACTCCAGGGATTGAAGATAGTAGTTTAATATTGTTATTTTGAATTGCCATAATGATTTTTTCAACAGATAAACCTGATAAAATTGTAAGTGCAAGCTTTGGACCAATTTTTGAAACAGTCATAAGTTTATTGAAAAGCTCTTTTTCCTCTTCTGTTAGGAAACCGTAAAGTGTAATAGAGTCTTCCTTTACAATGGTTTCAATTAATAGCTCCACATTGGATCCATTAATATTGCAGGTAGTGGAAATTGGAGCCATTACTTTATAACCAACTCCATTTACATCTACAATTAGATAATCAAAATCTTTTTTTAAAATTTTACCTTTTAAAAAACCTATCAAATTTTACCTCTCTAAAAAATTTTTAAAATTTTCCTCTGTAATATGGCAATATGCAATTGCCAGAGCATCTGACTCGTCAGTATGTTTTATTTCAGGGAGATTATCAATAAGGCAATTTATCATTTTTCTAACAGAATCTTTTGTTGCCCTGCCATTGCCAGTAACAGTGGATTTTACCTTTGTTGGTTCATACTCAACTACTTTAATACCCCTATGGATTGCAGCAAGAAATATGGCTCCTTTAACATAACCTAACTTAATAGTTGATTTTACATTTTTTGAGTAAAAAATATCCTCAATAGCCACTGAATCTGGGTTATAATAATCAAGTAGCTTAATAAAATCGTTGTAAAGACATTTCAGCTTGGTCTGAATGTCAGGAAATAGCTTTAAGTTGAAAATGCCACTTGAAATATATAAAAAATTATTTCCTTTTTTTCTAATAATCCCATACCCTGTTATCTTTGTACCTGGGTCTATTCCAATAACTAACACTATCCTGCAAATTGCTCTAAAATAGAGTCTTCAATGTCAAAATTGGAGTAAACTTTTTGAACATCGTCAGAATCTTCAAGAGCATTCATTAGTTTTATCATATTTTCAGCATCTTTACCTGTGAGCTTTACGCTATTTTGAGGAATCATTGTAATAGTTGCTTCTATATAGCTAATATTATTCTCAGATAATGCTTTTTTTACATCTTCAAAAGCAGAAACCTCACAAACAATTTCAAATGTTTTACCATCATCAGCTTCTGTAATGTCATCAGCTCCAGCTTCTATTGCTATATCAAAAAGTGTATCTTCATCAGCAACCTCTTTTGAAACAGTAATTAGACCTTTTTTATCAAACAACCAGCTAACACAACCTGATTCACCAAGAGAGCCATTGTTTTTACTAAAAATATGCCTGATTTCAGAAGCTGCTCTATTTCTATTATCAGTTAAAACCTCCACAAGCACTGCAGCACCGCCAGGACCGTAACCTTCATACTTTATCTCTTCATAATTTACACCTTCAAGCTCTCCTGTGCCTCTCTTAATTGCTTTTTCTATGTTATCTTTTGGCATATTAGCATCTTTGGCAGCTGCAATGGCTGCTCTAAGTCTTGTGTTTGTCTCTGGGTTACCACCACCTGTTTTAGCAGCAACTGTAATTTCTCTGATTAATTTTGTAAATATCTTACCTCGTTTTGCATCAACAGCAGCTTTTCTATGTTTTATGGAGCTCCATTTATTATGTCCAGCCATTTCCACTCCTTTTAAGTTTTTTATTTTATTAATATATCTTTAAAAATTTTTCAAGTTAGCTGTTGGGAGTTATAACTTTTTTCCCACCCATATATTTTCTAAGAACCTCTGGGATAACCACTGAGCCATCTTCCTGCTGGTAATTTTCCAAAATAGCAACAAAAGTTCTGCCTACTGCGAGGCCAGAGCCATTTAAAGTATGTACAAACTCTGTTCCTTTTTTACCTTTTCTTTTAAATCTTATTTTTGCACGTCTTGCCTGAAAATCTTCAAAATTTGAGCAGGATGAAATTTCCCTGTATTTCTGCTGACCTGGTAGCCATACCTCAATGTCATAAGTTTTTGCAGCTGAAAAACCAGTGTCTCCACTACATAGTGTTACAACCCTATAATGAATACCTAATTTTTTTAGAACTTCCTCTGCATTTTCCAATAATTTTTCAAGCTCATTGTATGATTCTTCTGGTTTTGAAAATTTTACAAGTTCAACTTTATTAAATTGATGCTGTCTGATTAATCCTTTGGTATCTTTTCCATAAGAACCTGCTTCTTTTCTAAAACATGGTGTATATGCAGTAAAATAGAGGGGTAGATCATCTTCTTTTAATATTTCATTTGCAAAAATATTTGTAACAGGCACTTCTGCTGTTGGTATTAAAAAGTAGTCAATCCCTTCAATTTTGAATAAATCTTCTTCAAATTTAGGTAATTGTCCGGTGCCAGTCATTGTCGCCCTATTAACCATAAATGGAGGAAGAGTTTCTGTATACCCATGCTCTGTTGTGTGCAGGTCAAGCATAAAGTTTATTAAAGCTCTTTCAAGCTGTGCTCCTTCTTTTAAGTATAGTGAAAATCTTGCACCAGTTAATTTGGCTGCCCTTTCAAAATCAAGTATTCCAAGCTTTTCACCAATTTCCCAGTGGTTTTTAGGCTCAAAATCAAATTCTGGTTTTTTACCCCAGACTCTGTATTCCACATTATCATTTTCATCTTTACCAATAGGTACAGATTCATGAAGCATATTGGGAATATTTAAAATTATTTCCTCAAATTTTTCCTCTATTTTCTTTAGCTCAGCCTCTTTTTCCTTAATGGTGGAGGAGATCTGTTGCATTTGGGCAATTAAGCTCTGAGCATTTTCACCATTTTTTCGCATAGAGGCAATTTCTTTATTTTTCTTATTTCGTTCAGATTTTAACTGCTCTGTTTCTGTTATTAACTTTCTTCTCTTTTCTTCAAGAGTTTTAAATTCTTCAAGGTTAACACTGGTATTTCTTGCTTTTAGCATGTTTTCTACTTTTTCAATATTTTGCCTAATGAATTTAATATCTAACATTTATCCCCCCTTTTTGGCTAAAATCATGTCTATAAAACTTTCTATTCTAATTCTATTTCTTTCATCAAGGTCTCCTGGTCTATCCCCTTCAAGTGTTAGAACAGGGACTTTAAGATATTTTTTAAATATAGAATCCTGAATATTTCTATGACAGAATGCCTGAACATAATGAATAATACCATCAATATTTCTTAATTCAATCTCTTTTTCCACATCTTTAATTCTATCAAAAACAGAGTAGGGATATGTATAAGCTAAGTATTGCTCAACAATATCACTATATTCATCTATCATTGCAAATTGTCTCTGAACTTCATTAAAAACAATCCTTGCACCAAAACGCTCTATTTCTTCATATAAATTGGTTATTATAGGTGGTACACCAATGAGCCCAAGCCTGACAGATTCATTAAAAGGCTTTCTGTTTTTAATTTGTTGGAGAAAGTCATCAATTTTTTTTTCAAATAAATATATATTAGATTGAAAATCTGATGCTGAAACAAGAAAAATATGGTTTTCAAATCCAGTAACAAGATTCTCCTCATATGTTAAACAATCTATAATTTTAAGCTTTTTTCTAATTTTGTCAATCTTTTTTTTAGTTTTACCTACTTTATGAAAGTCAACATGAAAGTAGCTCATAAGTTTTTCAATATTATTTTTTAATATTTTATAATCTTTATTGTAGGGGTATGAAAAGGGGATTATTTCAATACCTTTATCGTTCCATATTTCTGATAAAGAATGAGTATTGGAGCAATCTCCTTCCATAACAGCTACGATTTTATTAATACCTTCATTAATAGCAGTTGAGTATAATCCTTTAATCCAGCAACATGTAGTTCTTGGAAAACCATTCTGCTCTGCCTGATTAATTAATTGTTCAGGTGCAGAATGAGATATAAAAATATTGTTAAGATCAACAGGGATTTTGTTTGCAGCAAAAATAATTTCAACAGGTATTGTAGTTGTTATGCCTATTTTTTCCAATTCTATATCTTATTATAATAAATTTTTATGTTTTTTGATTTTAGTTTCTGTTTTAACCAGTAATTAAAAACTTTGGCTCTTCTCTTCTCAAGCAATTTTTCAGAAATTAAATTTTTTACCTTTTCAAATGGTACAACACCTTTGAAAAAATTGTCAACTTTAATTAAATAGAAATAATTAGCTTCACTTTTTATACACCAGACTGAACTGGGCTCTTCAAAATTAACCTTTTTTTGAATTTCATCTGGGATATTTTTCAATTTTATAATACCATTGAAAGTATATTTTAAATTATATTTTTTTATTATCTTGCTAAACTTTTCTTTTTTAGCCTCTTTGCAATACTTTTTAAATTTATTTTCATTATTGAATATTAAATACTTTATCTCTACTTTTTCATCGTGATTAAACTCTTTTAAATGTTTTTTGTAATAGTTGTAACATTCAGCTTTTGAAGGAGGAGTAATTTTTCTTACTATATACCTTCTAACTTTTTTAAATTTTATGTACCTGTCAAGCTCATCTTTATTAAGCTGAGACAGCAGAGATGCTTTTTTTCTATCAGAATCAGTTATCTTATATCCTAACCTGTGAAACTCCTGATCAATAATAGCCTCTTTAATCATTTCATTTAAATAGAATAAAAAAATAGGCTTTGTTACTTTTATATTGCTATTATCATTAGTTATTCGCTTTATTACATCATTTTTGTAAATTTTATAGTTTCCCACTTTTGCAACAAGAGAAGGATTTAATTTGTCAATTAAAGAAGTATTACAAGAGGAAACTAAAAGTAGAAAAATTATTAAACAGTATTTATACATTGAATCTAAAATGGATAATATCTCCATCTTGAACCACATATTCCTTACCCTCTAACCTAAGGAGCCCAAGCTCCTTTGCTTTTGCTTCAGAACCTGCTTTTATATAATCTTCATAAGATATTACTTCAGATTTAATAAAACCTCTTTCAAAATCAGTATGAATTTTGCCAGCTGCTTGAGGTGCTTTGGTGCCTTTTTTAATAGTCCATCCTTTTACTTCTGGCTTTCCAGCAGTTATAAAGGTAATAAGTGATAAAAGTTCGTATCCCTCTTTTATCATTAAATCAAGTCCAGATATGGCGATTCCCATTTCTTTCATAAACTCTTTTTTTTCTTCTTCATTGTCAAATTGAGCAATTTCTTTTTCAAGTTTACCTGATATTTTTAAAAATTTAGCTTTTTCATTTTCTGCAAAATCTTTAACCTGTTGGGCATACTTAGTTGATTCTTCCATATTCTCATCTATGTTGGCTATATAAAGCACTGGTTTAACTGTGAGTAGATTTAGAGTTTTTAAAACTTTAGATTCATCTTCATTATTAATGGGAAATAACCTTGCTGGCTGTTCATTTTCAAGAAGTTTTTTTAATTCTATTAAAATTTCATACTCTTTTTTTATTAATTTATCTCCTGTTTTAAGATTTTTCTCTGTTTTTGCAAGCCGTTTATCCACAGTTTCTAAATCTGCTAAAATTAATTCTAAATTTATAATTTCAATGTCTCTAATTGGATTAATTTCCCCTTCCACATGGGTAATATTGCTGTCATTAAAGCATCTAACTACATGAGCTATAGCATCAACATTTCTAATATTCGCAAGAAATTTATTCCCCAATCCTTCTCCTTTACTTGCTCCTTTTACAAGTCCTGCTATATCAACAAATTCCATTATAGGAAAAATAGTCTTTTCTGGTTTAACAATATTTGCTATCTTAACAATTCTTTCATCAAAAACATTGACAATACCTACATTTGGCTCTATTGTACAAAATGGATAATTTGATGCTTCCACCTGTTTTGATGTTAAAGCTGAAAAAATTGTGGATTTTCCAACATTTGGAAGACCGATAATACCGCATTTAAAACCCATTAAAATCTCCTGTTTTCAATTTATAATAAAAAAAACATATACCATAAAATAAAAAAAGTTCCAATTGATTTTTTTCCCTGTTAATATTATACTGTTATTAAGGATTACTTTTTGGGAGGTGGCAAATGGGTGAAAGGCATGTAGCTTTAATAACTGGTGCATCACGTGGTATAGGAAGGGCAATTTCTCTTGAACTTGCAAAAAAAGGTATAGTTATAGGAATTGGTTACAATAGAAACAGTGCTCTGGCTAATGAAGTTAAAGAGGAGATTATTAAAAATGGTGGAGAGGCAGAAATTTTTCAGGGGAGTATTGAGAATTTCTATGATGCCAAAAAGGTTGTTGACTCAATAGTTGAAAAATTTGGAAAAATTGATATTGTAGTAAACAATGCAGGAATTACCCAAGATAAAACTATTTTAAAAATGTCTTTAGAAGAGTGGCTCAGAGTTATTCAGGTAAATCTCTTTGGTGCATTTTACTGTATAAAAGCTGCACTTGAGTATATGATAGATTATGGCTGGGGAAGAATTATCAATATTAGTTCAATAATTGGCCTTACAGGCAATATTGGACAGAGTAATTATGCTGCTGCAAAAGCTGGTTTAATAGGGCTTACCAAATCTCTTGCTCTTGAGCTTGCAAAAAAGGGAATTACAGTAAATGCAGTTGCTCCTGGTTTTATTGAGACAGAGATGGTTAAGGCTGTTCCACCAAAGATTCTTGACTCCATTGTTTACAATATTCCAATGAGAAGGCTTGGAACAGCAGAGGAAGTTGCGCATCTTGTTGCTTTTCTTGCAGATGAAAAATCAAATTATATAACGGGGCAGGTTTATGGAATCAATGGTGGATTATATATGTAGCAAAGGAAAATATTTTGTAACAGGTACAGATACAGAGGTTGGTAAAACTTATGTTACTGTTTTTCTATTAAATTATTTTAGAAAATTAGGGTGGAAGGTAGGTGCTTTTAAACCAGTGGAATCTGGTGTTTCAGAAACCACAATTTCAGATTTTCAACTTTTATCAGATGCAACAGGTGAAAATGCAAAAACTCTTTATAAGCTTGAAAAACCATTGGCACCATACATTGCTGCTATGGAAGATGGTGTGGAAATAGATATTGAAAAAATAGTGGATTTTGCAAAAAAAGATGCGTTAAATTACGATATTTATTTTGTTGAAGGTGCTGGTGGTTTAATGGTGCCTGTAACTGAAGAAATTTTGATGATTGATATTATAAAAAAAATTGGCTTTGAAGTTATACTTGTTGCCAGGACAAATTTAGGTACAGTTAATCATACACTTTTAAGTATTGAAGCATTGCAAAATAGAGGAATAAAAATTAATCAAGTAATTTTAAATGAAATTATTAAAACTCCTCTTGAAAACATAAAGCAGAATATTGAAATGATAGAAAAATTTTCAAATGTAAAAGTTGGTAAAGTTATCAGATTTAATGAAAATTTAAATTTTTAATATCAAAACTTTATTTTCAGGTTCAACTTCGTAAAAAATTTCAAATTTACCGTCTATTTTCCCTATGCAATGCCATTATATGATTTGCAGCTTCCTTTACCAGCCAATTGAACGATGTAGCATTCTTTCAAATATTATTAAATTATTTCAAATGATTTGTAGAAGCTTTTAATAGTTAACATGCTATTTTGACATATATTTTTTTTAAAATAACAAGAGTATCTTTTATCTTGAAAAAAAAAAATTAGTGTGCTATCAGCGATAAAATCACGCACACTCTGCATTTTTCTCAATGGTTGTTGAAAATAGCAGAGTGGAGGAAAAAACCATAGGAGGAGTTAAATGTCAGTAACAATGAAAGAATTATTAGAAGCAGGGGTTCATTTTGGACATCAGACCAAAAGATGGGATCCCAGAATGAAGAAGTACATTTTCACTGCAAGGAATGGTATTTAC
The DNA here is from genome assembly GCA_964543655.1 of uncultured bacterium. Lineage (GTDB taxonomy): Bacteria > DYJV01 > DYJV01 > DYJV01 > DYJV01 > CAZBLP01. The sequence goes on along the minus strand of CAZIZE010000067.1, from coordinate 33,284 downwards.
ATTATTGACCTGCAGCAGACAGTTAAGCTTTTTAAAGATGCTTACGATTTTATTAGAGATGAAATTGCAGGTAAAGGGAAAAAGATTATTTTTGTTGGTACTAAAAAGCAGGCTCAAGAGTCAGTTAAAGAAGAAGCAGAGCGATGTGGTATGTTTTATGTTAATCAAAGGTGGCTTGGTGGTTTGCTAACTAATTTTAACACTATTAAGAGATCTATTGAAAAATTAAAAAAACTTGAGGCAATGCAAGAAGAGGGTGTTTTAGAATTGTTACCCAAAAAGGAAGCAATGAAGCTTAATAAAGAAATGAACAGGTTAAAAAAACTTCTTGGTGGAATCAAGGAAATGGAAGAACTACCAGGAGCATTATTTGTAATTGATATAAAGAGAGAGAAAATTGCTATTAATGAAGCTAAAAAGCTTGGTATTCCCATTGTAGCAATTGTTGATACCAATTGTAATCCAGAAGAAGTTGATTATGTTATTCCTGGGAATGATGATGCAATCAGGGCAATTAAACTTTTCTGTTCTAAAGTAGCAAACGCAGTAATTGAAGGGACAAGGTCTTATGAAGAAGCATTAAATGCAGATGTTGATAAAGAATTTGAAGAAGAAGTTGTTATACAGGAAAGTGAGGAAGAAAAAGTAGAAACTTTTGAAAATTAAAATTTAAAATTAAAGGAGGGTTTAAATAAAATGGATATATCAGCAAAAATGGTGAAAGAGTTAAGGGAAAAGACTGGTGCAGGTATTATGGATTGTAAGAAAGCGTTAAAAGAGTGTGACGGAGATATGGATAAAGCAGTGGAGTTTCTAAAGAAAAAAGGTATTGCAGATGCTTCCAAAAAATCAAGCAGAATTGCAGCAGAAGGAGCAGTTGGTTCATACATTCATATGGGTGGAAAAATAGGAGTTTTAATAGAAGTTAATTGTGAAACAGATTTTGTTGCTAAAACAGAAGATTTTCAAAATTTAGTTAAAGATTTAGCAATGCAAGTTGCAGCAGCAAATCCAAAGTTTGTTAGAAGAGAGGAAGTGCCAGCTGATTTTATTGAAAAAGAGAGAGAGATTTATAGAACTCAGGCTCTTGAAAGTGGAAAGCCTGAAAAAATTGTTGATAAAATAGTTGATGGTAAAATAGAGAAGTATTATCAGGAGATATGCTTGCTTGAGCAAAAATTTATTAAGGATCCTGATAAAACAGTTGATGACATTGTTAAAGAGACAATAGCTAAAACAGGAGAAAACATAGTTGTAAGAAGGTTTACAAGGTATGAGCTTGGTGAAGGTCTTGAAAAAAGAAGTTGTAATCTTGCAGAAGAGATTGAAAAAGAACTTAACAAATAATGGAATATAAAAGAATACTTTTAAAACTTAGTGGTGAAGCATTATCAGGAGAGCAACCATACGGCATTGACAATAATACATTAGATTTTATTGCAGAAGAGGTTAAAAAAGTTTATGATAAAAAAATAGAAGTTGCCATTGTTGTAGGTGGTGGAAATATTTTCAGAGGTGTTCAAGCAGCAACAAAGGGGATGGATAGAGCATCAGCTGATTATATGGGTATGCTTGCTACGGTTATTAACAGCCTTGCTCTTCAAGATTCCCTTGAAAAGCATAATATTCCCACAAGGGTTTTATCTGCAATTGAAATGAGAGAAATTGCAGAGCCATATATTAGAAGAAGGGCTATAAGGCATTTTGAAAAGGGTAGAATTATAATTTTTGCTGCTGGTACTGGTAATCCTTACTTTACCACAGATACAGCAGCTGCTTTGAGAGCCCTTGAAATTAATGCGTCACTTTTTTTAAAAGCAACAAAAGTTGATGGAGTATATGATAAAGATCCAGCCAGATTCTCTGATGCTGTTAAATTTGATAGATTGAGCTATAGAGAGGCAATGGAAAGGGATTTAAAAGTTATGGATATGACAGCTTTTAGCCTTTGTAGAGAAAATAATTTACCTATAATAGTTTTTAATATGGTCAAAGAGGGAAATATTTTAAAAGCTGTTTCAGGAGAAAAGGTTGGTACATTAATTAAGGAGGATTAAGATGAACCCTGTTATTGAAAAAGTTTTAAAAGAAAATGAAAAGAAGATGGAGAGTGCAATTAAAGTATTTCAGGATGACCTTGGAAGAATAAGAACAGGTAGGGCTTCATTATCCTTAATAGATGGTATTAGCATTAATTATTATGGGACCAAGACACCTCTTAATCAAGTTGCTACACTTTCAGTTCCAGATAGCAAAACAATTACAATTCAGCCGTGGGAATCAAAATTTCTTGGTGAAATTGAAAAAGCTATTTCTCAATCAGATCTTGGACTTTCTCCTGTTAATGATGGTAAAATTTTAAGAATTGTTTTGCCACCGCTCACAGAAGAGAGACGTTTAGAACTTGTGAAAAAAGTAAAAAAAATGGCTGAATCTGCAAAAGTTGCAATTAGGAATATTAGAAGAAATATTAATGATGAAATTAAAAAGCTTGAAAAAAATAAAGAGATTACTGAAGATGAAATGAGAAAAGGTCTGGAAGATGTTCAAAAATTAACAGATAAATATATTGATAAAGTTGATGAAGTGGCAGCAAAAAAAGAGAAAGAAATTAAGGAAATTTAATCAAAAAAGGAGGTACTAAAATGTATGAAATTACTGATGAATGTGTAAGCTGTGGAACTTGCGCAGAAGAGTGTCCTTCTGAAGCTATTACTGAAGGTGAGGACAAATATGTTATTGATCAGGACAAATGTACAGAATGTGGAACCTGTGTAGAAGTTTGTCCAACAGGAGCAGTTGTAGAGAAGTAAATTTAAAGGGGAGGTAACTCCCCTATTTTAATTTAGAGAGGTATGATGAATTTACCAAACCATGTGGCTATTATAATGGATGGAAATGGACGCTGGGCTAAAAGGCATGGGAAAAAAAGGTTTTTTGGCCACAGGGAGGGAATGAAAAGAGTTAGAGAGATTGTTGAAGTTTCCGCTGAAAAAGGTATCAACTATTTAACTCTATTTGCTTTTTCAACAGAGAACTGGTTAAGACCAAAGGAGGAAGTAAATTTTTTAATGACTCTTCTTGAGGAGTTTATAAAAAAAGAGGTTAAAAAATTAAAAGAAAACAACATAAGGTTAAAATTTATTGGTAATTTTTCAAAGCTCTCAGAAAAATATTTGAAATTAATAAAAAATGGAGAAGATATTACATCAGGTTGCACTGGATTAAAACTAAACATTGCTTTAAGTTATGGTGGCAGGCAGGAAATTTTAGATGCAGTTAAAAAACTTTTAAAAGATATTGAAAGTAGAAAAGTAAATTTAGAAGATATTAATGATAACTTATTTTCAAAATATCTTTATACAGATGGTATGCCTGACCCAGATCTATTAATCAGAACAAGTGGAGAAATGAGAATAAGCAATTTTCTCCTATGGCAGATAGCATATACTGAGCTTTACATTACTGATACATTGTGGCCTGATTTTAATAAAAATGAATATGAAAAAGCTTTAAATGATTACTCAAATAGAGAGAGAAGGTTTGGTAGAGTAGATGATTCTTAGATTATTTTCTGCTATTATAGGAATAGTTATTCTTTTTATCTTTCTTTTCCATCCACTTAAAGGTTATTTCTATTTTTTTATTTTCCTTGTAACAATAATTTCACTTGCAGAGCTTTATAAAATTATTTTTGAAAAAATAAATTTTTTCTTTTTTTTATCAGTAATATTCACATCTCTTTTATATAAAATAATATGGTATCAGGCATTTAATAGCTTTTTCTTCCTATTTACAGGTTTGATTATACTGCTTTTCTCATATTTAATAATAAGGTATGATGATTTTAAAAAAGAATCTATAAATGTATCGAAATTTTTGTTTTCATTGATTTATATTCCATTAATGTCTCTCTATGCTCTCTATATTTACAATTTAAAAAATGGACAATTTCTATTGCTTCACTTTTTTATCATTTGCTGGGCAACAGATACTTTTGCATATATTGTTGGAACTTATTTTGGCAAAAATAAACTTTGTGAAAAAATTAGCCCCAAAAAAACTTATGAAGGATTATGGGGTGGACTTGCAGGTGGAATAATAGTTGGATGTTTTGGAAAACTATTTCTTAATTTTAATCTTTTGCAATTAATTGCAATTTCATTGTTTACTTCAATTTTTTGTGTTTTTGGTGATTTATTTGAATCATTAATAAAAAGAAAATTTAATGTTAAAGATTCTGGAATTTTAATTCCCGGGCATGGAGGCATTCTTGATAGAATTGATGGTCTTCTCTTTGCAATGCCAGTTTACTACTTTTTTATAAAGCTTACCTCATGAAAACAGTTAATATCTATGGTTCAACAGGCTCAATAGGTACCCAGGCACTTAACATTATTCGTAAATTTAACAATCAGTTTAAAATAGTTGGACTTACCTGTGGAGATAATATTTCTTTGCTAAATAAACAGATAGAGATGTTTAACCCGGAAGTGGTATGTATTAAAAATATAGAAGATGTAAAACATCTTAAATTTAAGGGAAAAATTTTTGCTGGTAAAGATGGATTAAAAGAGTTTGCCAATTTTAAAAGAGTAGATATTTCTCTTATTTCAATAGTTGGTACTGATGGTATTATTCCAGCTTTTGAGGCTATTAATAATAGTAATTTAATTGCTCTTGCTAATAAAGAATGCCTTGTTTCTGCTGGCAAATTTATAATAGATAAAGCAAAAAGTTTAAATATTCCAATTATTCCTGTTGATAGTGAACATAGTGCAATTTTTCAATGCTTACAAAATAGAGCTGAAGTGGAAAAAATTATATTAACTGCATCTGGTGGACCATTCTACAATTTACCGAAAGAAGAGTTTTCAAATATTACAGTGGAAAAGGCTCTTAATCATCCAACATGGAATATGGGGAGTAAAATAACTATAGATTCTGCTACTTTAATGAATAAGGGGCTTGAAATAATTGAAGCAAAATGGTTATTTGATCTTAGTCGAGAAGAGATAGATGTGGTTATTCACCCGCAGAGTATTGTACATTCCATGGTTGAATATCAAGATGGTGCAATATTGGCTCAACTTGGAATTCCAAATATGGAAATACCTATAAGTTATGCTCTTTTTTATCCTTTAAGAGCCAGATTAGAGCATAAGCTTGATTTAACTTTGCAAACATTGGAGTTTTTCAAACCAGATTATGAGAAATTTCCATCTTTACAATTTGCATTTAAAGCACTTGAAATGGGTGATGGATATTCAGCAGCTATTAATAAAGCAAATGAAATAGCTGTTTATAGATTTTTAAATAAGGAGATTAAGTTTACAGAAATTTTTAAATTAATTGAGCGAGTTTTTAAATTTGATTTTCCCAAAAATTATAATACAATAGAGGATGTTTTTTATATCAATAAAGAGGTGGAAAAGATATTATGATTTATGTAGTTTCAACTATAATAGTTCTTGCTGTGCTTATTTTTGTGCATGAATTAGGACATTTTACCTTTGCAAAATTGTTTAAGGTTCATGTATTAAAATTTTCAATAGGATTTGGTCCTAAGATTTTTTCATTCAAAAGGAAAGAAACAGAGTATATGGTATCTCTTATCCCTTTTGGCGGTTTTGTAAAATTACTTGGTGAAGACAAAGAGGAGGAAATTGATGAGACCCTCAAGGAGTATTCATATAACTCAAAGTCACCACTGCAGAGAATATTAATAATTTTTGGTGGGCCGCTGTTTAACCTTATCTTTGCAGCTCTTCTGTTTTCTTTTCTTTTTATGAAAGGTGTTCCAGTGCTTGGGCCATATGTTGGTGGAGTTCAAAAAGGATTGCCAGCAGAATCAGCTGGTATAAAACCTGGTGATAAGATTGTGGAAATTTCAAATGTTAAAATAAGATCATGGGACGATATTTCTGAAATAATTTCACGAAGTAATGGTAAAAAGCTGAGAATTGTAATTCAAAGAGGGAATGAAAAAGTTACAGTTTTTATTAAGCCTAAAAAAAGAGAGTATAAAGACATTTTTGGAGAAAAAAAAGAGAGATATTTTATTGGAATCTATGCAGATACAACAAAATTTAAAATAGTTCACTATAATCCTTTCTATTCAATCTGGTTGGGAGTAAAAGAAACAGGGAAATGGATAAAACTGACCTTTTTAAGTATTGTTAAAATTATAGAGAGAGTAATCCCTTTAAATACAATAGGTGGTCCTATTTTAATTGGACAGATTGCTGGACAGCAGGCAAAAGCTGGTGCTACAAATTTTCTATTTTTCCTTGCAATGATAAGTGTGAATCTTGGTATTTTAAATTTATTGCCTATCCCTATTCTTGATGGTGGACATATAGTAATTATTACCCTTGAAGCAATTAGAGGAAAAGAGATTGATATAAAGAAAATAGAATTTGTACAAAAAATTGGCCTTTCTTTAATTCTTGTTTTAATGTTTTTTGCTTTTTACAACGATATTTTAAGGTTAATAAAGGGATAATGTTAATTTTATCAGTTGATACATCAACTTCTGCTGGTAGTGTTGCTATTATTGAAGATAAAGATTTAGTTGGTGAGTTATATCTTCAGTTAAAAACAACTCATTCTGAAAGGGTTTTAAATACAATAGATACTCTGTTAGAATTTAGCAGAATTGATATTACTGATATTGATATTTTTGTGGCAAGCCTCGGGCCAGGCTCTTTTACTGGAATCAGAATTGGTTTAAGTATTTTAAAAGGATTTGCTGCTGTATCAAAAAAACCTCTTGTTGGAATTTCGTCTCTTGATGCTCTTGCGATGGAATTTAAGGGAGAAGGTGAGTTTGCTGCTTTTATAGAGGGAAGAAGAGAAGAGGTTTTTTATTCAGTATATAGAAAAATGGGTGGAGATTTAAAACAGATTCAAGATTATTCAGTGGCAAACAGAGAAATAATAAAAACTTTTCCTAAAAACATAGGAGTTTTTAACAGCAACGATTTTTTCAATTTCTCTTTAAAAGGTAATCTTTTTGCACATAACTTTGCATTATTAGGTTATAAGAAATTTATTTCAACAGAGGATAAATCTATTTTTCAAGGTATAAATATTCTACCTATGTACCTAAAAAAGTCAGATGCAGAAATTAAACAGAACCAACGTTGAAAGATAGTTTAATAACAGTAGGTTAAGAATATTACAAATGACATTTCAATATACATTTTTTTGTGATAAATTAAAAGAATTAGTTGATATTATTAAATATAATTTGCAAATCCTTATTTTTCAAAGGTATGAAATTTGAGTAACTAAGCAGTAAAAACTATATCCTAAATCCTTTTACAACTCTCTTCTTTATCTAAAAAAAGAAAACCAATTCTAATATAAGTTTTGAAAGAATCTGTAGCTTTAATAATTTCTTTAACTTTTTCTTTTTCATTTTCAGTGAGTTCATCTTTATAGAACTTTAAATGCCATAAAACATGTTGAAAAATTTTCTCAAAATTGTATTTATTTTCCCAACAACTATTTTTATAAAAGATAGCTGGTGAGTAGCCAAGTGAATATAGGTAATTGAAAATAATTGTTATATCAAGAATATCCCATTTGAAATTTCTATTAAAAATAGCTTTGTAGCATTTTTCAAAAATATCATTTTTTCTTTTTCCTGCCCAGAATGATATAAAAAGGTATCTATTTGAAATTAATAGTAATTTATCTATAGAATCAAGTTCATTTAATATTGGGCTCATTGAAACAAATACAAGATCGAATTTTTCTCTAAAATCCTCTTTAAAAAAATCATTGCATTTTACTGAAATATTTTTGATATTATATTTTTTTGATTTTTGCTTAAGAGAATCTATCATACTTTGAGATATATCAAGAGCAAATACTTTTTTGGCTCTTTTTGAAAATTCTATTGCATGTGTTCCTGGTCCGCAACAAATATCAGCAATAGTAATAGGTTTATTAAAAATTCTTTGATTTTCAAGATATTCTATTGGAATTTTTTTTATTTCTTCATAAGATTTTTCCTTTTCAAAATCTTTATAAAAGTGTGCCATTTCTTCCCATATCTTTTTAGTTGCAACTTTAGATGTTTGAAATTCTGCTTTCCTCTTTTTTGCATAATTTTTCCAAAATTCAGGTGTAAAAAATTCCACTATTTGCCTCCTTTTAATCTATGTTGAAATTGTATTGTAAAAATTTTTTTAAATTTTTATTAATTTCTATTCCTAAAAATTGAGAGTAAATTTCTTTTGATTTTTTTAATAAATTAATGTCTTTAAATTGATTAGGAAAAATTATTTTTCCAATAGTATAAGTAGCAATATATACATTTTCCACATTTGTGTTGTAGTAATTATAAGGTAATATAATAAAAATTCTATGCAGTAGAAAAGCATTTAATAGTTTAAATTTAGGTAAATTTTTTTGAAAATTAAGCTTTATAATAGGTAGAGAAGTTTTATCAATAAAGATAAAATCTGGATTATAATCAATTAATTTTTCCCAAGTAATGAAAATATGTCCTTTAATTGGAGACTCAGACACTACATTGTTTAAATGTAATATTTTAAATGGGAAAAAATCTGTATCACTACTTGTAATATCATGTAAACCTTTATAAGCTATTCCACCTACATAAACTGAAAAATTATCGCTCCTTTTTACTCTTCTTGATAAATCTTTTGTAATGCTAAAAATATAGTTTATCATATTTTTAGCTTCCTCTTTTTTTCCAATAGTTTTACCTAATATTTCCAATGATTTTATGAATTTATTATTTAAAACACCTAAACTTCCATAATCAAGTAATATTACCGGGATATTAAGTTTTTGTTGTATAAAATCAACCTGGCCCCTTGTAAATCCAACAGCAATTATAACATCAGGATTGACCATTAGTAATTGCTCAAAGTATGGCATTTTACCAGGGCCACCTTCACCTATAACAGGAAGTTTCTCTATTTTTTTATTAATTAAGTAAGAGTAAGGTTTTATTAAGCTTGGTTTAAAATTTAATTCAATTTTTTCAATTCCGCATACTTTATTAATGCTTTTTAAATATGCAACTAATCTTAATGCTCCTGGACCTATTGTAACAATTTTTTTTATATTGTTTTTTATAGTTACTTTTCTACCTGCAATATCTGTTATAACTTTTGAGAACAAATTTGAGCATGCAGATAAAAGTATTAAAATAATAACAATTCTCTTCATTTTTAAAATTTTGCCTGAAATTTTAAAAGTAAAGTAAAAGGAGATGCAGCATAATAAGTTGTATTTCCAGTTGCATCATCCCATGTGTCAATTCTGCCAATATATTTATGATTAAAAATATTATCTGCTTCAATTCCAATTTTTCCAAATTTAAGATAATAATTCATTTGTAGATTTAAAATTGAGTATGGATTAATCTGTTCAATATTTAGTGCATCACCATATCTTTTACCAATATATTTAAATAGTGGTATGATTTCAAATTTGTTTATTTTATAAATTATTCCTGTTTTAAACATATACTTAGGAGAATCAGGAAACTGCTTACTGTTAAGTTTATAAATTTTTCCACCTCTATTTAAATCTTTTGTAAACTCCATTTTATTAAATGAGAAATTGGAAAAAACTTGAAAATTTTCTGAATAGTTATATTGTCCTGAAATTTCTATTCCATAACTTCTTGCGTAACCATCATTTTGTTGATATGACAAATTTACCCGTGGATCATTTAGGGATACAAGAATTCTTTTATGTTTTTCATAAAATATATCTGTTTTTAAAAATAATTTTTGGAAATTCGCAGTAAATATTATGTCATATGCATCTACCTTTTCCATGTGTAATTTATCAAAAAGCTCTTGTAAAGAAATGTTTTTCTTTATAAAGGTTAAGTAATTTTTGAAATAAAAACTTGATAATGGCCCATATGCATAAGGTCTTTCATATTTTTTGGAATAATTAAAACTTATTTTATATATTTTATTCAGATCATATTCAATTCCAAATGATGGCAAAAACTCTGAATAGGTTTTTTTATTTACAGAAATATTTTTATCATAAATTAAGTTACCATTTTTATACCAGTACCCTTTTTTCTCTGGTTCTTTATAATAAAAATATTTTGTTCCGAACTGCAATTTGAGCTTTTGAAAATTCAATCCAATTTTAATAAAAGGTGATAAAACAGTCCCTTTTGAATTACTTTTGGTATACCAACCATATCCTTTAAAAATTAATCCTTTTGGAGTTATCCCATCTTTTTTTATAATTGGTTTAAAATCTGTAATTTCATGCCAATACCCAACTGTTGCATTAAAATATTTGTAGTTATAATTCAACTCAGAAACTAAACCATACCTTTTGGAATTGTTGATTTTATTTAATACAAAAGCATAACTCCCAGCCTTAATACCTTCATATTTTGAATTATCCTCTTTTGAATAGTAAGGTTTTAATGAGAAGAATAGATTTTTAGAAAATTTAACATTAATAATAGAAAAGTAATCCCTATTAATTGCTGAAAATCTATTGTAATTATAATAATTATAATCAATTAGTGGATTCCCTATTTTTTCTGAATTATAATCGTGATAATAATATTTATCTAAGTCTTTTGCTTCATAATATGTTAAGCCTTTAAAAGCATTTCTATTTAATGAGTTGTAATTGCCAAAGAGCTCTATATTGAGCCAATTTCCTAATTTTTGTTCATAACCAAAGCTAAAATTTTTCCGTGGTCCTAATTTGCCATCACCTTTCCATTTGTCAGCATCAGAGTATGAAAGAGAAGTGTAAAATTTTGCATTTAAATTAGAAATCTCTCCAGAATCAAATCTTAAGAAAGTTTTGCAGTAGTCAAATGAACCAAAATTTTGGTTAAAAGTTAAATGTATTTTATCAGATGGTTCCTTTATTATAGCTTCAATTGCTCCTGCTCTATTTCCTGAACCTGACATTAAGTCAGATGGTGCTGAGCCAGTAAAAACCTTAATTTTTGAAAAATTTTCAACATCATAAATATAATCTCTTGGACCTATTGGCATAACACCATAATTGGGCACACCATTAACTGTTAAACCAACAAAATAATCTGAAGTCCCTCTAATTCTCATCCTCTTTTCTGAAAGACCGTATGGATCGTCACTATCAAGGTTTATATCTGGAAGAATAGATATTGATTTAAAAATGCTATTTTTCCCACCCTGGCCAGAAAATTGCAAACTTTTTTTACTTAAGCTTACTCCTGTAAATAGAATATCACCTTTTTGTTTGGTTTCTTTTATTAATTTACCGTTTACATTAATTTGTCCAAGATTGTAAATATTAGCTCCATAACAATTAAAAGTAAATAACAACATAATAAAAAAATAAAATAATTTAAATTTGGACATAAAAAACCTCCTTATTGATTTTAGGAGATCTTCAGATCAGGAAAATAGTCTTCGAGACTAAATCAGGTATTAATTGGAAAGAATAGAACTCTTCATGAGTTGAGTTTTCAATCTATTATATTTGAATTTAAATTTTGTCAAGGAAATTTTTAATATAAAAACAAATTTAAAATCTGATAGGTAGATAAATTTAACCCTCTTTTTTGGATAAATTCAGCATAACTATTCCCATTACAGATGAAATAAATGATGCTATTAAAATTCCAAATTTACTGTCATTAATAAGAGCAGGAGAATTAAATGCAAGGCTGCTAATAAAGAGTGACATTGTAAAACCAATACCACCAAGTATGCTAACAGCATACATCATTTTCCAGTTAATCCCTTTTGGCAATAAGCATAAACCAGATTTTACAGCAAAAAATGAGAAAAGAAATATACCAACCTGTTTTCCAATAATCAAGCCTAAAATAATACCAAGTGAAGTTTTATTGAAAATCATATTTGCAAAATTTCCATGAAGTTCAATTCCAGCATTTACAAAAGCAAAAAATGGAAGAATTGCAAATGTAACCCATGGGTGAAGTGCATGCTCTATTTTTAGCAGAGGTGGAATAAAATTATGAGTTACCTCCTCTATTGTTTGGATTTCAGGTGCAGTTTTTTTACCAACAAGGAGAGGATTGAGCCCTTCAAGAGGTTTTTTTTCAATTTTATGGATAACAATTTTAATTTTATTTAAGAAATTTTTTATATCAACACTTCCCTTTGCAGGAATAGCAATTGCAGATAATAAACCTGCTAATGTGGAATGAACACCAGATTTTAACATAAAAAACCACATAACAATTCCAAGAAGAGAATAGGGAACAGGGCTTTGAACTTTTAATCTATTTAAAATCACCATTAATACAAAGATTGCAAGTGCAGCAAAGAGAAATATATATGAAATATGTTTAGAATAAAATATGGCTATAATAATTACACCGCCTATATCATCTATTATTGCAAAAGCAGTTAAAAATATTTTAAGTGAAAGGGGGAATTTTTTACCAGCAAGTGATAAAATACCAAGTGCAAAAGCAATATCAGTAGCCATAGGAATACCCCAACCAATTGCAGAAGGTGAGCCTCTGTTTATTATATAAAAAACAAGAGCTGGAAAAATCATTCCACCAATAGCAGCAAAAAATGGTAAAAGAGCTTTTCTAAAAGAGGATAATTCGCCAATTAAAATCTCTCTTTTAATCTCCAGTCCAACAACAACAAAAAATATTGCCATAAGAGCATCATTAACCCAATGAGCAAGAGATTTAACAAAGTGTAGCTCTCCTATTTTAATACCTATTTCCAGATGCACAAAGTGATGATAAAGTTTTGCTAAAGGAGAATTTGCAAGGAGAATAGCTAAAATAGTAATAAATATCAGTAAAATACCACCAAAAGATTCAAGTTTGAAAAAGTTATAAAACCTGTTGGGAACAAATCGTTTTTTCATCTTATTTCCCCTTTTTGTTTAAAAATTTTTCTACCCAAAAATATATAAGTGGCACAACTATTAAAGTAAGAATTGTTGAAACTATAGTCCCTGTCATCATAGACACTCCAAGCCCGGAAAATATTGGGTCAGGAAGCATAAATAGAGCACCAATAACAACAGTTAATGAAGTTAATACAACAGGTCTTGTTCTAATAGCTCCACCTTCAATAACTGATTCTTTTAAACCTTTTCCTTCAGATAGTGCTATTTCAATAAAATCAATTAAAAGTATGGAGTTTCTAACCATAATTCCTGCAAGAGCTATAAAACCTATCATTGATGTAGCTGTGAAAAATTTATGAAAAATATAGTGTCCGGGTAAAATTCCAATTAAAGTTAATGGAATGGGAATCATCATAATAAGAGGATTTATGTAAGACTTAAACCATGCAGCAAGAATCAGGTATAAAATAATAAGGACAACACCAAAAGCAATACCAAGGTCCCTAAATACTTCATATGTAACCTGCCATTCACCATCCCATTTCATAGAAACTTTAAATGTGTTATCTGGTAGAGAAGTAAAAAACTGCTTAATTTTAAGTTTTTCAATTTTTCCCATCATCTTTAACATTGCATAAACAGGACTCTCTAACTTGCCTGAAACATCAGCTATTACGTATGTCACTTTTTTTAAATTTTTATGATAAATAGGCTTTGATTTAATTCCTGTTTTAATAGTAACAAGCTCAGATAAAGGTACAAGGTGACCATTCATAGAATATATTTTGATATTTTTCAATGTTGAAATGGAATTTCTATCTTTTTCTGGTAAAATCAATTTTATCTGTTCAGGCTCTCTATTGTAAGTATGGAGCAAGCCAAGTGGTAGCCCAGATGTATAAATTTTTATGGTTTTAACAATTTTTGATACAGGAACTCCATATGTTGCAGCTTTTGTTTTATTAATAATAAATCTATATTCTTTTACATTGTCCTCAACATACCAATCAATATCTACAACCCCTTTTGTATGCTCAAAAATATTCTTTATTTCTTTTGCTACTTTAAGTCGCTCCCTATCATTATCTCCATATACTTCTGCAACAAGTGTAGAGAGAACAGGGGGACCTGGAGGAATTTCTGCTATTTTAATTCTTGCTCCCAATTTTTTTGCAATTGGTAGTAAAGTTTTTCTTATTTTTTTGGCTATATCGTGGCTCTTTAATTTTCTCTGACTTTTATCAACAAGATTTACAGCAATATCAGCCTGATATGGCTCTTTTCTCAAATAGTAATGCCTAACCAACCCATTAAAATTAAAAGGTGACGATGTACCAGTATATATTTGAAAACTTTTCACTTCTTTTATTTTTTCAAGGTTATAAGCAAGAGTTTTTGCAACATTGTGAGTTTGCTCAAGGGTTGTATAGGTTGGCATATCAATAACTACCTGAATTTCATCTTTATTATCAAAGGGTAGCATTTTCATTACAACAGCTTTAGATGGAATAAACATGAGACTACCTATAAACATTGCAAAAACAGCAAGTAAGAATAGAAAAGACCTTATTTTTGAACCAAGTAAAAATGTGAAAATTGATTTATAGATATTGTACAATTTTTTTGAGGTGCTTTTCTCTTTTTCCTCTTTGGGCAGAAGCTTCATTGTAAGCCAAGGTGCAATTGTTAATGCTATTAGGAGTGAAAAAATCATTGATAATGTGGCACCTTCAGGCATAGGTTTCATATAAGGTCCCATTAGTCCTCTAACAAAAGCCATTGGATAAATTGCAATTATAACAGTTAGTGTTGCAAGAATTGTTGGATTTCCAACTTCTCCAACAGCTTTTATTGCATCATTAAAGGTGAGTTTCCCTTTTATAGATAGATGTCTTTCTATATTTTCAACAACAATTATTGCATCATCTACCACAATACCGGTAACAAAAATTAGGGCAAAAAGAGTAACTCTGTTTAATGTATAACCAAAAAGATAGTAAATAAACAGAGTTAAAGCAAATGTAACAGGAACTGTAATAAAAGTAACAATTCCAGCTCTAAATCCTATGAATATAGCTACAACCAATAGAACAGAGATTATTGCTCCACTTAAATGCTCAAGCAATGTTTTAACTTTGTCAAGTGCTGACCTTCCATAATTTCTTGTAATTTGATATTCAAGCCCATTGGGTAAAAAAGTTCTTTTTAAAAACTTTAATTTTTCTAAAATTTTATCACAAACTACAACAGTGTCAAAACCTTTTTTCTTAGCAATAGCAAGAGTTACAGCAGGAAAGATGGAATTGCCTGCTAAAGTTTCTACATAATTTTTTCTTATCTTATTGTAAGGGTATACTTTTGCAACATCTTTTAAATAAATTACTTTTCTATTTCTAACGCCAACTACAACATTTTTTATGTTGTTTATACTTTTGAAAAAATTGGATACTTTTATATGAATATTTTTATTTTTTTCAGATAGATTTGATGAAAAAGCTTGAAAGTTTTCTCCCTGCAATGACTTTATAATTGAAAAAATATCAATATGATACTCCTTTATTTTTTTCAAATCTGGTTCTATTGTAACATCACTTTTTATACCACCAATAATTGTGCATTGTGCAACTCCATTAATTTCAGATAATTTCCTTGCAACTTCAGCAGCTACTTTTCTAATAAAAATGGGAGAATATTTTTTAGAATAAAATGTTATGGCAATTTGCGGTACCTGGTTTATAGACATATTTTTTATTAATGGTGGCATAACACCATTGGGCATTCTATCCATATTATATCTAATTTTTGTATAAAGTTTAACAAGTGCTTTTTCTTCATTCATTCCAACTTTGAATCTAACAATAACCA
Source organism: uncultured bacterium (assembly GCA_964543655.1). GTDB lineage: Bacteria > DYJV01 > DYJV01 > DYJV01 > DYJV01 > CAZBLP01. Next base: position 17,555 of record CAZIZE010000067.1, on the reverse strand, counting down.
GACCCATTCCATTTTTTGCAATAGAGTAAACATATTTTACACCAGGAATTTCCCACATAATTTTTTCAAGAGGAGCAGTAACTCTTTTTTCAACCTCTTTTGCACTTGCACCTGGATATGGTACAAAAATATCTATCATTGGTACAACAATTTGTGGATCCTCCTCTTTAGGTGTTAAAATAACTGCAAAAATACCAATTAACATCACACCAACAATTATTAGTGGTGTTATTTTGGAATCAATAAAAAGTTTTGTGATTTTTTCAGCTATACCCTGCTTTTGCAAATTACTCATCTCCTTAAAATTTTAATTTATAGTGTATGTGCAAGGCCAATTATCTTTTAATTTATTAAAAGGCTTAACAATAAGCAAGTCCCCGCTGTTTAGCCCGCTGATAACTTCATATTTTTTATTATTAAAATTTTTTACCTTTATATAAGCTTTAATTATAAAATTATCCTTAACAATAAAAGTATATTTGAATCCATCAATTTCTCTAACATATCTTTTTTCAATTAAAAGGGCATTTTTAGTGCCAGTTTTTATTTTAGCTTCTAAGAACTCTCCATTAATAAAATTTTTCCCAACATCTATTTTTATTAAAAATTGAGATGAGCTTTTATCAATATCTGGAGAAATATCTGTGATATAAAATTTTCCTCCTTTCATTAGAACACAATCTCCTTTTTTAACTTTGTGTATATATCTATATGGAACATAAAGATAACCTTGCTTATCAAGTGATGCTATTTCTAAAATTGGCATGCCAACATTGATGAAATTACCCTTATCAATGAATTTTTTGGTGATAATTCCAGAAAAAGGCGCTTTTACAAATCTATATTTTGAAATTACTGATAAAGAATTTATACTATTTTTCAAAGAAAGTATGTTGCTTTCTGCTTCAGCTTTTTTTAAATTATCAATTTTTAGCAAATCTTTTGCTTTTTCAAGTTGAAGTTTTGAGTTATTATATTCATTGAGAACTCTGTCAAACTCCTGTTTTGTAACACTTTCTGATTTTAAAAGATTTTTAAACCTAATATAAGTCTTTTTTGCAAAATCAAAATTTGATTTTGCCTGAAGCAGAGATTTTTCATCAATTTTTGACAGCTGTTCAATCTGTTTTAATTGTGATTTTGCTGCATTGAGCTGTGATTTTAAACTTTTTAATTTATCAACAGTTTCTTTATTTTGAATAATGGCAATTATCTCCCCTTTTTTTACATAATCGCCTTCTTTGAATTTTATCTCTTCTATGTAACCATTAATTTTTGGTGAAATATCAGCAAGATATTTTGATTTAACAAAACCTGTTATTTCAGTGTAAACAGGAACTTTTTGAAATGATAATTTTTTTACAGAGACTTCTATAGGAGTTTTCTCTTGATTTTCTCTTTTAGTCTCCTCTTTTTTTGAGCATCCTAAGATTATAAAAAAAAGTATCAATCCTGTTATGGCGACTCTTTTCAATTTTATTTCTCCTTCTGTTATTTAAAATTTCCCTGCTTTAAACAAACAGGTATAATATTTTAAAATCAGCTCCCACCTGCTTTTTGACAATTCTTTAAGTGAAGTTTTGTAATTGGTCAACATATCAGTAAGAGTGGTTATCCTTTCTATTCCTTGATTAAACCTGTTTTCACTTAATTTTAATGCGATTTTATTAGACTTAACAAGTGATTTGTAAGTATTATAAGCAAATTTTGCATTATTAAAATCAATAATAGCGTTGTTAATCTCTCTTATAATAGTCTGCTGTTGATTTAAAAGATTGTTTTTCAATTGTAAATAGGACTCTGTTGCTCTGTTGATATTTGTAACATCTCTAAAGCCATTAAAAATATTAAATTTTACTCCAATACCAGCTGTTATTCCATCTTTCTCTTTCTGAAACACTTTATCAGAGTTTCTTTCATATTGGGCAAAACCATAAACAGATGGAAGGTATTCATTTTTCTTTTTTTTAATTTCAATTTTGGCCATTTCAAGATATTTTTTTAATGCATTTAAGTCATCTCTGTGAACAAGAGCATAATTAATAAGTTCAGAATTGTTTAATTTATCTGAGTATTTAAAATCTATCTTTTTTATTTTAAATTTTTTACCTGTTAGTTGTTTTATTATATTTTCTACTTTTGAAAGATTATTTTTTGTTGCGTTTAGTTCAACTTTTGCTTTTTCAAGGTTAAATTTTGCAAATAAAAGGTCAGATTTTAAAGCAGTTCCATTTTTATACAGGTTTTTAATTGTATTGTAATAAGTTTCAGATTTTTTCTCTACAGCCTTTGCTATGTCTATATAATCAAGTATTTTATAGCCATTAATTAATGTTTTAAAAATTTGGAATTTTATCTCTCTCTTTATCTGTTTTAGAGAATCAACATAAGCTTCATATTGGAGCTTTGCCTGTTTTTTGGAAAGATATATATTACCTTTTGAAAAAATTGGTTGCATTATGGATACAATATATTGATTATTTTTTACAAAAGGTGGATCTGTCATATGTTTGTAATAGTAAGACATTGTAAATTTGCCCTGTTTTGATTTAAAAAAAGCAGCACTTCCAGGCTCATTAGTTTGAGTAAAGTTATATCCAAAATTTATTGTTGGCAAAAAGTAAGAGTTTGCAATTTTTATGTTTAGCTTTGATTTTTCAACAAGTTTTTCATAAGATTTAATAAAATAATTGTTTTTAAAAGCTGTTTTAATCAACGTATTAAAATAATCATTTGCAGAAAGATTGGTACTTAAGAGAATTAAAAGAAATATAATAAATTTTTTCATTAATCTATACCTCATAATTTCTTAAAAGTTCTTCCATTATTTTCTAATAAATCAATTTTATGGATATTGTTAGATAGCCACCCAATTTTAACATTTTCTCTACAATCAAATTTATTCACATAAGGTTTAATGTCAAGTATAGGTGTTCCATCGACCATATCAATACCATTTATAAATAGAATATTTTTTAAAATTTTATTTAATTTTACAATTGAAAAACCAATAGGATTTGGCCTTTTAGGTGAGCGTGTTGAAAAAACCCCATGTAATTCATTATCCATGTGAGGTTTTACCAGTAAAGAGTATTCATTGCTGAGATGAAAGTAAAAAATAATGATAATATGTGAAAAACCATCTAAATCTTTAAGCCCATCTAAATATTCAGAAAATATTTCAATATTTGAATCAGAGCTTTTAGAAACAGTAGTTTGAATAGGTGTATCTTGAGGATTTTTAAATGGTGAGTGCACTATTCCAATGGGAGAAAAAGTAATTTTTTCCATTAATTTTTCACTTTCATGCTATAATTAATCCTGTATAGCTCAAAATCGTTACTCTGTCAATTAACCTCTATTTAAAATAATATTAAAATAAATATTGACAAACATCAAAATAAGGCATATAATAATTACACTACTAATTATAATATGTCAAATAAAATTTAGGAGGTAGATAATGGAACGTGCAGATGTTGTAATTGTTGGTGCTTCAGCAGCAGGATTGTCAGCAGCTCTTACAATAAAGAGGAATAAGCCAGATGCAAAGGTGGTTCTTTTTAGAAAAGTTGAAAAAACTCCTGTTCCATGTGGAATACCATACATTTATGGAACTTTGAAAGATGTTAAAAAAGATATCATTCCTGATGAGCATTTTTCTTCAATGGGTATTGATATTCGAGTGGCAGAGGTTAAAAAAATAGATAAGGAAAAAAAAGAGGTTTTTTATAACGGAGATTCTATTAATTACAATAAGTTGCTTATTGCTACCGGTTCCATTCCTTTTGTTCCTCCAATTGAGGGAATTGAACTTGGAAATGTTTATGCTATTGAGAAAAATCCTAAAGATTTGCAAGTTATTGAAGATAAATTAGGTGGTGCAACAGATATTGTTATAATTGGAGGTGGTTTTATTGGTGTGGAAATGTCAGAGCAGATAGCGAAGCTAAAGGGAGATAGCGCAAATATTACAATTATTGAAATGTTGCCTCATTGTTTAATGGCTGCAATAGAGGAAGAATTTTGTATAGAAGCTGAAGAACAGTTGAAAAAGCTTGGAGTGAATATTTTTACAAATAGCCAGGTAGTAAAACTTGAAGGAAAAGATAGAGTTCAAAAGGTTATTTTAAAAGATGGAAAATGGATAAAGGCAGATGTTGTAATTATTGGTGTTGGAGCAGCTCCAAATGTGGAAATTGCGCAAAAGAATAACATTCCGTTTGATAAAAGAGGTGGTATAATTGTAAACAGATTTATGGAAACAGAAGTTAAAGATATTTATGCTGCTGGTGATTGTGTGCAGAAGTTTTCATTTATTACAGGTAAACCAGCAGGGATAAGACTTGCTTCAGTTGCTGCATATGAGGGAATAGTTGCTGGAAATAATATTATTGGAAATAGAGTTGAAAATAAAGGAGCTGTAGGTGCTTTTTCAACAAAAATAGGAGATGTTGCGTTAGGCTCAGCTGGTTTTACAAGAATTAGCTGTGAAAGAGAAAACATAGCTTATGTTGCTGGTGAGTTTGTTGGTCCTGACAAGCATCCTGCTACCCTTCCTGACACATATAAGGATATGAAGGCAATTTTAATTTTTAGAAAAGATAATGGGAAAATTATTGGTGGTCATATTAAAGGCAGCAGTATGGCTGGTGAAATGGTAAATATTATTGCTGTTGCCATTCAAGCAGGACTTACAGCAGAAGAGCTTTATTTAATGCAGATAGCTACACATCCTCTATTAACAGGTTCTCCAATAGCGCATCATATTAATAGAGCAGCTGGTGATGCGTATTTTAAATTGAAAAATTTGTAAAATTTTTCAGACTTTTATGTTACCCCTCCTTTTTATGTCCCGGTAATCCCGGGACAAGGTTAGTTGTTGGTTGTTGGTTGTTAGTTCATAAAGTGATTAAATATTTTGTTTTTGTATGAGATATTTTCAGATACAGTATTTTCCTTTTAATAAAAAATCTATATATCACTAACTCTTTTTACTTTTACTTCATATTGCCATTCTAAAATACATGTTAAAAAATACTTGATTTCTCATATTTTATATGATAATTTGAGAAAAATTGTATTTGTTGGCACTAAAAATGAAAGTGGGTCAACAGCCCACTTTTTTTATTGGTAAAATGGAAAGTAAAAAAATAGAGCAAAAAGTTTATGAATTAATTGAGGATTATCTTGATTCAATAGGCTATGAGCTTCTTTTTGTAGAGTTTTTGAGAGAGCAGAAAGGATGGGTGCTCAGACTTTACATTGATAAGGATGGTGGAGTTACCATTGATGATTGCTCTAAAATAAGTGAGCTAGTAGACCCCATTCTTGATGTTGAGTTAAGTATAAATTTTCCATACAATTTTGAGGTATCTTCACCAGGATTAAATAGACCTCTTAGGAAAATTGAGCATTTTAAAAAAGTGATAGGAGAAAAAGTTAAAATACAACTAATTGAGCCAATGAAAAATAACAGAAGAAATATTAAAGGAACCTTAAAAGAAATTATAGGTAATAATATGATTGTAAAGACAGATAATGAGGAGCTTGAAGTAAATATTTCTCAAATAAAAAAAGCAAATTTGATTTATAAATTTTAGAGGTGCTAAAATGGGATTTAAACTTAGTTTTGTATTAGAGCAAGTTAGCAAAGAAAAAAATATTGACATTGAGAAATTAATTCAGGGGATTGAAGAGGCTGTTCTTACAGCTGCAAAGAAAAAGTATCCTGACAGAGAATTAGAAGCTCAATATAATGAGGAGACTGGAGAAGTTGAAGTTTTTGAGTTTATTGAAGTTGTTGAAAAAGTTGAGAATTCTTATACTCAAATTTCTTATGAAGAGGCAAAAGAGATAGACCCAGAAGTGCAAATAGGTGATTATCTTGGTTTAAAAATTGATTCAGAAGAGCTTGGAAGGATTGCTGTTCAGCAGGCTAAAAACACTATTATTAACAAAATCAGAGAAGCTGAAAAAGAAGCTATTTACAATGAATATAAAAACAGAATTGGCGAGCTTGTTATAGGTTTTTACCAGAGATCAGAATTTGGTAATATTATAGTTAACCTTGGAAAAACTGAAGGTGTAATTCCAAAAGTAGAGCAGTCACCAGCAGATAATTTTAAACAGGGAGAGAGAATTAAATCAGTTATTATTGATGTTAAGAGAGAAGCTAAAGGACCTCAGATTATTCTATCAAGGACACATCCTAATCTGCTTATTAGATTGTTTGAAATGGAAGTGCCGGAGATATATGAAAAATTTGTTGAGATAAAGGGAGCTGCAAGAGATCCTGGAAATAGAGCCAAAATCGCTGTAACTTCAAAAAATGTTGATATAGATTGTGTTGGAGCCTGTGTAGGTGTTAGAGGCTCAAGAGTTAATGGAGTGGTGAGGGAGCTAAATGGTGAAAGGATTGATATAGTGAGATGGGATCCAGACCCCATTAAATATGTTATTAATGCTCTGTCACCTGCACAGATTACAAAAATTTTGCTTGGTGAAGATGGCAGAACAATGGAAATTATAGTGCCCAATGAAAATCTTTCACTTGCTATTGGGAAAAGAGGGCAAAATGTTAAATTAGCAGCTAAATTAACAGGCTTTAGAATAGATATTAAGAGTGAATCTCAATCTGATGAAGATTTTGAAAAAGTTTACAAACCATTAAAAGATAAACTTGGTATGGATTTTATTACCATGAGAATACTCTATGATGAGGGTTTTAGGACTATCCCATCACTTGTTGAAGCTGATCCAGATGATTTGGCTGATATACTTGGGATAGATGTTGATAAAGCATATGAAATAGTTGATGCAGCTAAAGAAGTGCTGGAAGAAACAAAGGCTCAGGAGCAGACAGAAGAAAATAATGGCGAAGAATAGATTTTTAAGAACCTGTGTTATTTGCAAAACACCTAAAAGTAAAAAAGATTTGTTTAGATTTACCATTTACAATAATGAAGTTGTTTTAGATTATTTTCAGAAGTTAGAAGGTAGAGGTTTTTACACGTGTAAAGATTTAAATTGTTTTAATTTATTAAATAAAGCAGTAATTAAAAAGAACTTAAAGATTGATAAAGATTTCATTTTCCAAAAAGAAAAAATGATAAATATAGCTATTGACAATTTAAAAAGAGAAATATTAAATAATCTAAAAATAGCAAATAAATCAGGAATGTTAGTAGCCACATTAAATAAATTTATAGAAACCTTTGATAAATATAAATTTAAAGTTATTATTATTGCAAAAGATATTTCCATTAACAGTTATAAAAAGATAAAGAAATATCTTGATAATAGAGAAGTTTTGAACCTTTTTGATAAAAGAGAGCTTGGAAGTATTTTTAGCAAATTTGAAGTTAATGTTATTGGAGTTAAAGATTCAGAATTTCAAAATATGATTATTGATAAAAACAAATTATTAAGAAATTTATTAGGGGGCTAAAACATATGGATATGGAAAAAATTCTTAGTTTGGCTAAGGAATTGGGAATAAGCCCGGAAGATATGCTGAAGAAGATTGAAAAGAAGAGAAAAGAGACTGGAATTTCCCACGAAGAAGCTACTGAGAAAGTTAAAGAGGAGCATGTTAACCCTGATGGTACTAAATTTGTTGAAAAAAGGGTGGGAAGTAGAGTTATTAGACGTAGGAAAAAGGCTGAAAAAGTTGAAGCAAAAGAAGAAAAAGTTAAAATTGAAGAGTCAAAAGAGGAGCTAAAAGAAGAGCCAAAAGCAAAAGTAGAGAAGCCCCTGCCTGAAAAAATATCCAAAGAAAAGAGTAAGGAAGAGGAAAAAAAGAAATTAGAAGAGATAAAGAAAGCTAAAGAAAAATTAGAAAAAAAATTAAAAGAGCAACTGACACAGAAAAGAGAAAAACCTAAAAAAGCAGTTGTTGTAAAAGATGAAAAGCCATCTAAAGAGCAGAAAATTCAAAAACTATCGAAAAAATCGAAAACAGAATTAGAGCCAAAGGTTGAGGAACAACCTGTTGATAAAGAGCCAAAAGAGATTAAAGATAAAAAAGTTAAAGATAAGGAATATAAACATAAAGGTGAAGAAGAGAAGAAAAAAAGGAAAAAAGTTAAAAGATTTAAAACTATTTTTGATAAAAAGAAAAAGCTTAAAGATATTGAAATCTCAGATGAGCTTGAGCTTACCAAAGAAAGTGGCATAGAAAAAGAGAGTGTGGCTGATACTAAAAAAGAGAAAGCTAAAAAGAAAAAAGTATCAACAATGCCTATTGTAAAGGAATCCAAGAAAAAGATAAAACTTGAATCAGAGGAAATTACAGTTGGTGAATTTGCAAGAATTATAAATGTTAAATCTGGTGAATTAATTAAAAAATTAATGGAAAATGGTATAATGGCCACTATTAACAACAGCATAGATATTGAAACAGCAGCTTTAATTGCCTCTGAATTTGGTTATGAAGTTGAAAAAGTTACCAATGTTGAAGAAAAGGTTATTTCAGAATTTGAAAAAAGTGACAGAGAGGAAGATCTCGTTCCAAGGCCACCAATTGTTACAATTATGGGACATGTTGACCATGGAAAAACATCTTTGCTTGATAAAATTAGACAGACCAATGTTACTGCAACAGAAGCAGGTGGAATTACACAACATATAGGTGCTTACAGAGTAGAGATAGATGGTAATCTCATTACATTTATTGATACACCAGGTCATGAAGCTTTTACTGCTATGAGAGCAAGAGGTGCTAAAGTTACAGATATTGTTGTATTAATAGTTGCAGCAGATGATGGTGTAATGCCTCAGACTATTGAAGCAATTCAGCATGCACAGGCTGCTGATGTTCCTATTATTGTTGCAATTAACAAAATTGACAAGCCTAATGCAAATCCAGAAAAAGTTATAAATCAGTTATTGGAGCACAATCTTGTTCCTGAAGAGCTTGGAGGGGATACTTTATTTGTTAAGGTTTCTGCTAAAACAGGAGAAGGGATAAATGACCTTCTTGAAGCAATTTTGATTCAGGCAGAAATGTTAGAGCTAAAAGCTAATCCAAATAAAAATGCAAAAGGATACGTTATAGAATCAAAGCTTGAAAAGGGCAGAGGTAGTGTTGCCACTATTCTTGTTTCTGAGGGGACTTTAAAAGTAGGGGATTCGCTTGTAGCAGGAACTCATTACTGTAAAGTTAGAGCTATGATTGATTACACAGGAAAAAGAATAAAAGAGGCAACTCCATCGACTCCTGTGGAAATTCTTGGATTCAGTGGTGTGCCAGAAGCAGGAGAAGTTGTTTATGCATTAAAATCTGAGAAAGAGGCAAAAGAGTTAATTGAGCATAGGATTAAAAAATCTAAAGAAAAAGAGATGGCATCAAAGCAGAAATTATCCCTTGAAGATTTGCAGAAGCAGATTCTTGAAGGTGAGTTAAAAGAGCTGAATGTTATTATAAAAACAGATGTTCAGGGTACTGCTGATGCAATTAAAGTTTCACTTGAGAAACTTAAAACAGATGAGGTTGCTGTAAAAATAATTGCAACAGGTGTTGGTGGTATTACAGAAGGTGATGTGCTGTTAGCGCAGGCTTCACATGCAATTATAATAGGCTTTAATGTAAGGCCTGATTCAAAAGCAAGGAAATTAGCAGAACGTGAACATATAGAAATAAAAACATATTCAATAATTTATGATTTAATTGATGATATTAAAAAGGTTCTTGAAGGTCTGCTTGAGCCAGAATTTGAAGAAGAGTATCATGGTAGAGCAGAGGTCAGACAGCTTTTTAATGTTCCTAAGGTTGGTGTTGTTGCAGGTTGTTATGTTGTTGATGGTAAAATTACGAGAAATTCCAAAATAAGATTATTAAGGGATAATGTTATAGTTTTTGAGGGAGAGCTTGCATCACTGAAAAGATTTAAAGATGATGTTAGAGAAGTTCAGGCAGGTTACGAGTGTGGAATGGGAATAGCCAATTTTAATGACCTAAAAGTTGGAGATATTATAGAAGCGTACAACATAGTTGAAAAAGCAAGAACACTTTAAAATTACTCAGGTTAGATTCAATGTTTGTTGGCGCAGGAACAGTTAAAATAGATATACCTTATTCAAATTCTTTAAAGGAGAAAAGGGCAGTTATAAACAGTATGAAGAGTAGATTAGCTAATAAGTTTAATATTTCAGTTGCAGAAGTTGATATGGTTGATAGCAGAAATATTGGTGTAATTGGTTTTAGCATGGTTTCAATTGAAAAGGAATATATTCATACTGCTTTTGAAAAATTTTTAAAATTTATAAATGATTCATTTGATATTGTGGTTTTAAATGAAGAGTTTGAAATAATGAAGTATTGATTATAAGAGCTTTGTACAATGGATTAAGTAATTTAATAGTTATAATGAGTTGATTCCATTTGCTCTGCTTAGAATGCTCTGGGGTATCCTGAGAGAGCATAGAAATTAAAAATTTTATAAGTTGTTAATATGAAAAATTTTAGCATTTAGCTAAAAGAAGTGTATAAAGGTTTTATTATGTTTAAAAGAAGTGATAGAGTTGCTAAATTAATACAGGTTGAAGTTTCCAATATGCTCCTTTTTGGAGAGCTTAAAGATCCCAGAATTCAGGGTGCAAAAATTGTTAATGTAAATGTGTCAGATGATTTAAGTAAAGCAAAAATATTTTTCTCAGTTGAAAAGGGGATTAACAGTGAGGATACATTAACAGGGTTTAGAAATGCCAAGGGATTTATTAGAAAAAGGTTAGCTGAAATATTGTATATGAAAAAAATTCCTAATCTATTTTTTATATATGATACTTCAGATGATAAAATAAGCAGAATAGAGGAGATTATTAGAAAGATTCACCATGAATAAAATTATTCAAACGTTGAAGAATAATAATAAATTTTTAATAATATCCCATAAAAATCCAGATGGAGATACAATTGGTGCAAATTTTGGACTTTATCTGTCACTGACTAAAGCAGGAAAAGAAGTGGTTTCTTACTGTGATAGCGAATTACCTTATGAGTTTAAATTTCTCCTTAATTATGGAATAAATTTTACCAGCAGTTTTGAGGATATTTTGGATAACAACGTTGATGTTGTTGTAATGGTTGATTGTGCAGATAGTGGCAGGGTAAAGGAATTTTCAAAAATAAAAAGTAACTGCAAAACACTTATAAATATTGATCATCATATTACAAATAATAATTTTGGTGATTTGAACCTTGTTCAACCAGAAAAGAGTTCAACAGGTGAGATTATCTTCAATGTGTTAAAAAAAGGAGATTTCCCGATTAATAGGAATATTGCAATTCCCCTTTATGTTGCTGTTGTAACAGATACAGGCTCTTTTAGATATTCTAATACAACTCCTGAAACTTTTATTGTGGCAAGTGAATTAATTTCTTATGGTTTCAATGCTTATGAAATTACAGAAAAGATTTATGAAAGTAAGCCTTATAAAAGAATTTTACTTTTACGTGAAGCATTAAACAACTTATATCTAAGTGACAATAAAAAAGTTGCTGTAATGACCCTTTCAAAGGATATACTTAAAAAATATAATGCATCTTATGATGATACTGATGGATTTGTAAACTATGGTAGAAGTATAGATGGTGTTGAAATATCAATATTTATAAAAGAGCAGGATGATGGCTGTAAGCTCAGCTTCAGAAGCAAAGGAAATATTGATGTAACTGAAATTGCATTAAAATTTGATGGTGGTGGTCACAGAAATGCAGCAGGTGCGTTTGTGGCAACAGATCTTAAGAATACTGTTAAGAAGATAAACAGTGTATTGAAAGAATTAGGATATTAAAACAATTTATTATGATAAAAGATGGTATTATAATAGTTAACAAACCTGCAGGGATTAGCTCTTTTAAAGTTTGTGAAACAGTAAAAAAAAGGCTTAAAGCTAAGAAAGTGGGACATGGCGGTACACTTGATCCCTTTGCAAAAGGGCTTATGATTGTAGGAATTAATAAAGGTACAAGGTTATTGCCATTTTTTATTGATGCCAATAAGGAGTACAAAGGTAAGATTATTTTAGGTGAAATGAGAGATAGTTTTGATATTACAGGAGAGATTGTGGGCACCAAAGATTTTTCTCATGTTGAAAGTAGTATGATATATGAAGCTGCAAACAGGTTTATAGGAGCAATTAAGCAGAAACCACCTATTTTTTCAGCTATAAAACATAAAGGTAAACCTCTTTATAAATATGCAAGAAAAGGGATTGCAATAGAAAAAGAAGAGAGATTTGTTTTTATAGAAAAGTTCGATATTTTAAATATAGAACTTCCAGAGATTGAGTTTTATATAAAATGTTCAAAAGGCACATATATTAGAAGCATAGCTAATGATTTTGGTATTAGTTTGAAAACTTTTGCATATTTATCAGAGCTTGAAAGAATCGGCATTGGAGAATTTAAATTGAAAGATGCTGCTGAGCTTGACTCTGTTGAATACAGTGATATTATAGATTTTGAGAACGTATTTAATTTTAAAAAATTCCATGTAAAAGAAGAATTCCTAAATATTTTTGAAAATGGGAATCCTCTATTGCCTGAATATTTAGAAAATTTTACATATAATGATAAATATTTTTATGTTATTAGCAAAAATTGTGTTGCTATTTCAGAGTTTATCAAAGAGGAAGGTATTATTAAAATAAAAGTATTACATAAAAAAACTTTACATTAAATTATTTTGATGATAAAAAATTACAACAAAAATGAGGAGGGTAAAAGTGTCAATAGAACCATCTACTAAAAAAAGTATTATTGAAAAATTCAAATTACACGACAGTGATACGGGATCACCTGAAGTTCAGATTGCAATTTTAACAGAAAGAATTAAGAACCTTACAGAGCATTTTAAAGTTCACAAAAAAGATCATCATTCAAGGAGAGGTCTGCTAATTCTTGTTGGTAAAAGGAGAAGACTGCTTGATTACCTTAAAAAGAAAGATGTTGAAAGGTATAAAAAAATATTAAATGCACTAAATTTAAGAAAGTAAGGTTTTTATAATGGAAAAACTTGTTGTTAGTGGTGAAATTGCAGGGAAGAAATATATTTTTGAAACAGGAGAATTAGCAAGGCAGGCAAATGGTGCAGTTGTTGCCAAATGTGGTGATAGTGCTGTTTTAATTACTGCTGTAGCAGAAGAGAGTGCAAAAGAGGACTTAGATTTTTTCCCTTTAACAGTAAATTATGTTGAAAAAGCTTTTGCAGCAGGGAAAATTCCTGGTGGTTTTATTAAGAGAGAAGGAAAAGCAACAGATTTTGAAACTCTTATATCAAGATTAATTGATAGAGCCTTGCGTCCAAGGTTTCCAGAAGGATTTACAAATGAGACCCAAATAATAGCAACTGTTTTATCTCTTGAAAATGAAAATAGAACAGAAGTTCTTGCATTAAATGGAGCGTCATTAGCATTATCCATTTCAAATATACCTTTTAATGGCCCAATTGGTGCTGTTAGAATTATTTTAAAAGATAACAAATTCATAGTTAATCCCAGTTCAGATATAGAGGAAGCTGATATTAACTTATTTGTGGCAGGTACTGAAGATGCTCTAATAATGGTTGAAGGTGAAGCTAAAGAAGCTGATGAATCAAAAGTTGTAGAAGCACTGGAAATAGCACTGAAGCATATTAGAGAATTTATTTTTTTGCAGAATGAATTGATAAAACAGATTAATATAGAGAAAATAGAATTTGAACCAAAGCAATTAAATCAACAGATTAAAGAAGAGATTAAAGCAAATTATATAGAACAGATAGAAAAAGCAATTTTTATCCCTGAGAAGTTAAATAGAAAAAGGGCATTAAAAAAGCTTAGAGAAGAAATTCAAGATAAGTATGAAGAGGATATTTCAGATATTTTCAAAGAAATTGTTGATGAAAGAGTGAGATACTTCATTGTTGAAGAAAACAAGAGAATCGATGGCAGAGGACCAAAGGATATTAGACCAATCAGTTGTCAGGTAGGTGTTTTTAAAAGAGTTCATGGGTCAGCTGTTTTTACCAGAGGTGAGACTCAAGCTTTTGTTTCAACTACACTTGGTACAGGGGAAGATGAGCAGATTATTGACTCACTTACAGGAGAAGAATCAAAGAGATTTATGCTCCACTATAATTTTCCACCTTTTTCAGTTGGAGAAGTTGGTTTTCTCAGAGCACCAGGTAGGAGAGAAATAGGCCATGGTTACCTTGCTGAGAGAGCTTTAAGTGCTGTAATACCATCAGAAGAGGATTTTCCATATACTATAAGAGTTGTTTCAGATATACTTGAGTCAAATGGTTCCTCATCAATGGCTACAGTTTGTGGTGGTTCATTATCTCTTATGGATGCAGGAGTCCCCATTAAAGAGGCAATAGCTGGCATTGCAATGGGATTGATAAAAGAAGGTGATAAATATGTAGTGCTCTCTGATATACTTGGAGATGAGGATCATTTGGGAGATATGGATTTTAAAGTTGCTGGTAGCGCTAATGGAATAACTGCTATTCAAATGGATATTAAGATAGCAGAGCTTGATTTTGAAATTTTGAAAAAAGCTCTTTTACAGGCAAAAGAGGGGAGGCTTCATATTTTAACCAAAATGAATGAAGTAATTAATGCTCCAAGAGAAGAGCTTTCACCATATGCTCCAAGGTTGTTGACCTTGCAGATTGATCCTGAAAAAATAAGAGATATAATTGGTCCTTCAGGTAAGACAATTAAAAATATTATTGATGAAACAGGTGCCAAAATTGATATAGAACAAACCGGGAATATTAAAATTTTTGCAGATTCTAAAGAATCTTTAAAGAAAACAGAGGATATTATCTTAAATATAGTTAAAGAGCTCAAAGAAGGTGATGTTTGTATTGCAAAAGTTATTAAAATTCTTGATTTTGGAGCAATTGTTGAATTAAAGCCCGGCTCTACAGGTCTCTTGCATATTTCAGAAATAGAAAATAGAAGAATTAACAAAGTTACAGATGTATTAAAACTTGGTGATGAAATTAAAGTTAAAATAATTAAAATAGAGAGAGATGGCAAAATAAAAGTAAGCAAAAAGTCAGCAGAATAAATTTGGAGTTACAAAATGATTAAAAAGCTTATAAAAAATTTAATAATTATCCTTTTTATTCTTGTTATTTTAGGTGGAATAGGTGCTGGAATATATTTTTTATCACCAGAAGTAAAACCTGGTGAAGTGGCACTGCTTTACAAAGTGGTAGGGAAAGATAAAGGTTTTACAGGAAAAGTTCTAACACCAGGTAAATATTATGCTTTTATTACAGAATATAATCCATTTATTTACAAAATTTACAAAATAAAATTGCCTGTAAAAGTGGTTGATGTTGACTGCACAGTTGATCCAGGTATTATTCTTCATTTAAATGTTGTATATGGTGTGAAAAAAGGTAAATTAAATGATTTTTTAAGTAAAGTGGGTAAAAATGAATCAGATAAAATAGTAAAACTTTACACAATTTCAGAAATAAATCAGATTTTGATAAAATATAAAATTGAAGATATATTTGCTGATGACTTTGGTGTTAAATTACAAAATCAGTTAACAGAAGCATTAAATAGAGAGCTTGGTTTTTTTGGTATAAAAGTAAATCTTGCTGATATTAAAGGTATTATTTTTGTTGAATCATTGCAAAATTTATATAAAAAGTATGAAGAGAATCAGAAAGAGCTTGCTAAGTTAGAAATGGAAACAGCAAAAAAATTAAAAAAAGTAAAGCTTGCCAATAAAATAAAAGAGGAAAATTTACAATATATGTTAAAGAAGGCTGAAATCGAGACCAAGATTACTAAATTAAAAGTAGAAAGAATGTCAATATTAAGAGAAGCAGCAAAAAAAAGAATAGAGGAAGAAGTGGAATTATTTAGTAAACCAGGAGGAGCCTTAGCTGCCAAGTTAGAAGCAATAAGAATTTTATCAGCATCACTTAAAAAACCTGAAAAAGTTTTAAATAAGGTAGAATCTGTTTTTAAAAACAAGTAATTAATGAAGCTTTTTTTACTGGTTATTTCAATGGTTTTAATAATAGAGGGACTACCCTATTTTGCCTTTCCAGATAAGATGCAGAATTTTTTGAAAATTTTATCAGAGACAGAGCCAAGAACATTGAGAAAATATGGAATTTCAATGATAATTGCAGGTTTACTTATTTTGTATCTTATCAAGTAATGAACATTTCCTTATTTGACTATTCATTACCATCTTATTTTATTGCAAAGTATCCAAAACAGATAAGGGATAATTCTAATTTATTGATATTTAACAGAACAAATAATATAATTACTCATACAAAATTTTACAATATTCTATCATTTATAGATAGTAATGACATTTTAATAGGCAATGATGTTACAGTGATTCCTGCTCGAATTTTTGGAAAGAGAAAAACAGGTGGGAAGGTTGAATTTTTACTTGTAAAAAAATTGGATAATTTTACATGGGAAGTGTTGATAAAATCTTCAAAAAAATTAAAAAAAGGTGAAATAATAGAATTTGAAGATTTTTATGCAACTATTAAAAATGAAAGAGTAGTTGAGTTTAGTATTAATCTTGACTATGATACTCTTTTTAAAATAAATGCACATATGCCGCTGCCTCCATATTTAAAAAGAGAAGATAGAGAAATTGATTATACTATGTATCAGACTGTATATTCAAATCTTAACAAAAAAGGGGCTATTGCAGCACCTACTGCTGGTTTGCATTTTACAGATGAACTTTTAAATAAACTTAAAATTAAAGGAATCCCTTTTCATTACATTACATTATATGTTGGGATTGGGACTTTTGCTCCTGTTAGAGTAGAAAAAATAGAAGAGCATAAAATGCATAAAGAAACTTATGAAATTTCTGAAAATCTTGCTAAAATCATTAATAATGCAAAGTTAAAAGGGAAAAAAATTGTTGGTGTGGGAACAACAACAGTGCGTGCACTTGAAGATAATTTTAAAAGATTTGGTTATATTAAATCAGGAAAATTTGAAACAGATATATTCATTTATCCTGGATTTAAATTTAATGTTATAGATAAGCTTATTACCAATTTTCATCTTCCTAAATCAACTCTTCTAATGTTGGTAAGTGCCTTTGCTGGAAGAGAGAATATTCTTAAATGTTATGAAATTGCCAAGGAAAAGAATTATAAATTTTTCAGTTATGGTGATTCAATGTTAATTATTTGATATAAAAACAACCTATAATCAAGTATTTTTCAGGATTGAGCCCCTATGATAGTTATCAGTTATTAGTTCAAAGTTAAATTAGGATTTGGGATTTAGGGATTAGGATTTAGTAATAGTGCTAATGTCAAGAAAATTACAAATGTCATTTCAAGTTGAAAATTGTATAGCTGGATTTTTAATAAAAAGCAATTATTTTTTGAATAGAGCAGCAAAAGGTCACCAAATTTATTCTATGGCGGTTGTGTTTATAAAACCAATCCTTCAATTTAAATACGGAGTAAAAGACCCTTTATATGTGTTTGTTGCAGGTGAAATTTACCTGACTATGAAGCTTGAATTTAAGACAGGGATTTGATTTTCTTAAA
>CAZIZE010000066.1:0-20473 GCA_964543655.1 uncultured bacterium | reverse complement strand
TACAGAGTATTGTCCAGGACCTTGTAGGTATTGTTCAATATGGAAATTACCTGATAAAAAAAGTGAAGAATTAATAGAAAAAGAGCTTGATTCAATATTTTCTTCAAAATATCTTGATTTGAAAAAGGTTCATATTACAGGAGGAGAACCTCATCTATCTGATACTTATATTAAAGCAGTTGATTCTTTGTATAAATTTCACAAAGATATTGTAATTGATACTCCAATTACAGGATGGTATCCTGATAGGCATGTTGATATAGCAAAATATGTTTTAAAAAAATGCCCTATTTATAGGCTTGATATTTCTTTTGATGGTGATGAGGAAACTTACCCCAAAATTAGGCTGCATAAAAATGGTTATGAAAAAGCTCTTAAAACAGTTGAAAAATTAAAAGAGCTTAAAGGAATGGTAATAAGGTTACAATTTACAATTTACAAAGAAAATTTGCATTTAATTGAATGGGTATATAATTTTGCTAAAAAACTTGGAGTGGGGCTTTACATAGGATATGGAAGATTTAATCCAGAGAGATTTAAAAATGAAGTTGATAATCTAACTAATAAACCTTTAAAAAAAGAAGACTTTATTTTTTCAAAAGATGAGCTTAATGAAATAGATAGACAATTAAAGGCTATTGGCTATCATAAATCAAGATATGCAAGTAAATATATTTTACAAAAAGCTGTTTTTGAAAATAAAAAAATAGACTTCAATTGTTATATGGGGTTTAGAAACATTGATATTGACCCATATGGCAATGTTTATCCATGCCTTTTATGGCTTCCATACTTAAAAATGGGCAATATAAGAGAATCAGGCTCTTTAGATAAAGTTCTTGAAAGTGGCGTAAAAATACTTGAGAAAATAAAAAACAAAGAATGCCATAAGGATTGTCTCTATACCTGTGCAAATAAATGCGAAATAATAGAGCCCAATGTAAAAGCTGTTGGTTTATTAAAATATTCTGGTGGGAAATATGGCTTTATTTTTTCAAAAAATGATGTTATTCCAATAAAACCTTGGTGGTATGAAGAATATAAACTAAAAGGTATAATTTAATGAAAATAGATATTCTTTTAGAGCAATTATTAAGTGACCGAATAATAGACAGAGAATATCTAAAATTAGCTTATGAGGTTTTAAAATTTCCAAATCATTTTGAGAAAATTGAAGAACTTGAAAATTTAAAAAAATTTTTAGAGAAAAGAATATCAACAATTAATAAAAATTCAAAGGAGTATTTGTTTGAAAATGATAAGATTTTTATGATTGATATATTAAATGGAAATGTATTAAATGGTTTAGTTCAGTATTTTAGAAGAATTTTTCCTATAATGGATGTAACTTATTTAATTGAATTGAACTATATTGAATTTTTTAAAAATTTTTTTAATGGATTCAATTCAACATTTTTGAAATCTTTTTTTAATAACATTCTAAATTTAAAGGAAATTGAGCGATTATCTTTTTACGATTTTAGAAATTGTTTAAACTGGATATGGCAAATTTTCAATATTTTAAAAATTCCAGAAAAACAAAAAATAGATTTAGTTTTTGAAGAATTAAAAATAATTTTAAAATATTTGATAAAAAAAGACCGGTTGTCTGATGTTCTATTTACAGAGATGATGGTTTATTCCATGTTTATACATAGTGTTGAGGATATGTATAATGATTTTATTAAACTGGAAAGAGAAATTTGTAAACCATGCCAGAATTATTATTTAGAATGGATAGAACGTAATAAATTACCTCCATGTAAAAAAGAGATTACAAAACAAGGAAAAATTAAATTAGCATTTATTAGGCCAGTAATAACTTTTTGGAGTCCATTTAAATTAGAATATTCTTTTATAAAAAAACTTCTTGAAGATAAAACTTTTTCAGAAAAACACGAAGTTTATTTTTATACAATGAATATGGAAGATTTAGGAGGAGAAAAAACAGAAAAGATATGTATTAATTTTTTAAAACAACTAAATATTAAAGTACGTTCTCCTGTTAGCCACTATAAAAGATTTGTTCACTATTGTGATTATGCAAAAAAAGTATTAGAATTTAGAGAAAAATTAATACGAGATAATATTGATATTGTAATTTACTCTGATCACTTTTATTCAGTAGGAGAATTTTTATTTATTTCAAGAGTTGCCCCAAAACAGATTTACTGGGCTCATATGAATACTGTAGTAGATTTTAAAGGAATAGATAAAAAAATTATTCACTTTCCTCCTCCAAAAGAGTGTGAAAAAGATTTTGAATTATTTGATATAGAATTGGATTCTATCTTTTTTGAAGGTGAAAAAGAAAGATGGAAAAAAGAGGCTGAAGGAATCAGAAAAAGATTTCCAGAAGGGACAATTATTCTTGGGGCAATTGGCAGAATGGTTAAAGTGGATAATTGGGATTACCTGAAAACTGTTGCGGAAATTTTAAAGCAAAATCCAGATACTGTTTATTTAGCTTGTGGACCAGGTGAAACAAATGGGATTAAAGAAAAAATAGAAAAATTAGGAATAGCTAATAGGTTTTATTTTGAAGGTTGGGTCGATCCTAAAATTTATGCTTTTGTTATTGACGTATATTTAAATACTTTTCCAAATTGGAGTGGAGAAGTTGTAAAAGAATATTTAAAATTAAGGCCAGAAGGCTGTGTTGTAACTCTTGAGAGATAAAATGATATGGTTTGATTTAATTACTCCAAAATCTGTTCTTTTTTTTAAACCTATTATTAAAAAATTAAAAGAACAAGGGATAAAACTAATTATTACTGCAAGAGAGGGTGTTGATTATAAAGAAGTTATTCAGTTATTACAGCTTTATAAAATAGACTTCATCAATAGAGGAGAGTTTGGGGGTACAAAACTATACGACAAATTAAGAGCTTCACTTGAAAGACAGAAAGCTTTAATGGAATTTATTTCATTGTATAACGTAAAATGTCTTGTTTGTCTTTGTAGTGTTGATGCTAATAGAGTTGCTTTTGGACTTGGCATTCCAATAATTAATTTTTATGACATCCCTTTATCAGATCACAGAACAAATTTTAAAAAAGCTTTGCCTCAGGCTCGGCTGACACTTCCATTATCATCTAAGGTATTTAAACCTTTTGTGGTTCCAGATGAAATTTTTTTGAGATTTTCATTAGAAAAAGATCAAATTTTTGAGTATAAATTTATTGATCCATTAATATGGTTGAAAGACTTTAAACCAGATTTTGATTATATAAAGAAAGTTTTATCAAAATATAAAGTAGATTTTACGAAGCCATTAATTGTTGTAAGAGAAGAAGAGTATAAAGCAAGTTATGTTCAAAAAAAATATCATTTTTTATATGAAGCATTGCCAGAAATTTTTAAAAAATTTAATACAAATATAGTAATTGTGCCAAGATATGAAAGTGAATATTTGAAAAAAGAATTTCCATTTGCAGCTGTACTGGAGGAAAAAATAATCATTCAACACCTACTTGCTTACGCAGATCTGTTCATTGGTGGTGGTGGAACAATGAATACTGAAAGCTGTTTTTTTGGTACTCCTACAATTTCCACAAGAAGCTTTATTTGTCACTATGATAAATTTCAAATAGACAATGGATTGATGTATTGGGCAAACTGCAAAGAAGAACTGATAAAATTAACAGAAAAATATTTAGGTAAGAGATTTGAAGATAGATCCAGAGAAGTTTTTGGTAAAATGGAAGTTAATATAGACAATATTATAAAAAACATCCTCTCTTAACCCTCTTTACAAAATTATCTACAATAAATTTATCCTCACGGCACTAATTTTGCAGGAATCAGTTAAAAAGAAGTTTTTTCTTAAAAATAATAAAGTAGTTTTTTAAATGGTTTATATTTGCTAAAAAAATGCAATGTTAAAGGCTTTAGCCTGAGAAATCGTAATTTAAGTTTTTTTGTATAAAATCTAATTATTGTTATTGTGAGAATTGCAAAAATACTTTAATAACAGGTTTGCAGTTACATAAAATAATATCTTGATTTCTATTAATTTAAAAGATAATACTGAAAAAAACATGATTTTGAAAAATTGCTTTCTTAATAATTTGTAAAAAAAAAATTCAGGTTTATCAATAAGAAATGTAAATTTGCAACAGTGTATGGAAGAAAGTAATTAATTAACAATTTTTATAGGAGAAAAATGAGAAACAAAATAGCCATAGCTCAAGGAAGATTTCATATTATACATTGGGGCCACATGGAATATCTTTTAAAAGCGAAAGAAAAGTGTGACTTTTTAATTATTGGTATTACAGATTGTGATACAGAAAGAGCATATTTTAATTATAATGAAACATTAAAAACTTTTGATAAAAATTATTTATTAAAACCTTTTAGAAGAATAGATAATCCTGTTTTCCCTTTTACATATTATGATAGACTTAAAATGATAAAATCTTCCCTAATTGATACAGGAATTAATGCAAATGAGTTTGATATTGTTCCATTTCCAATTCATAAAATTGAATTTATAAAATATTATATACCATTAAATGCTGTAATTTTTGCTACAATTTATGATAGCTGGGGAAGAAAAAAAATAGAATTATTTAAAAAAATTGGTTTCAATGTAGAAATATTATGGGAAAGAGATTTAAACTCCAGATTTACAACAGGTACTGAGGTTAGAGAAAGAATAAAGAATAATCAAAAATGGTCACATTTAGTTCCAAATGCTGTGTATAAATATATAAAAGAAAATAAATTAGATGAAATTATAAAAAAAACAGAATAGCAAAGAGATGAGTAAAGTTTCTATAATTATTCCTGTTTATAACAACTTTGAATTAACATTAATGTGCATAAACTCAATAAAAAAACATTGCATGGATAATAATTATGAAATTATTGTTGTAGATGATTGTTCAACAGATGATACAAGTGAATTTTTTAAGTTGCAAGATGAGGTAAGATATATCAGAAATAAGTATAATAGAGGATTCGCATATACTTGTAACAGAGGAGCAGAAGTAGCCGAAGGAGATTATCTACTATTTCTAAATAATGATACCCTTATAAAGAATAATTTTATAAAAATAATTATAGAATCATTTACAAAATATAAAGATGCTGCTATTTTAGGTGCAAAGCTATTATACAATGATAATACCATTCAACATGCTGGAGTATTAATTTATCCAGATAAACATTTGGGACATCTTTTCAAAAATTTCCCTTCAAATTATCCTGATGCAAATAAAATCAGAGAGCTTCAAGCAGTAACTGGTGCATGTTTGGCAATTAGAAAAGAGCTATTTTTCAAAGTGAATATGTTTGATGAAAATTTTATCAATGGATTTGAAGACATTGATCTCTGCTTTAAAATTAGAGAGCTTGGCTATAAAATAATTTATAATCCTAATATATTTTTAATTCATCTTGAAGAGAAAACAAGAAAAAAATTTAAAACTGAAAATGATAAAAAAAATTCTGAATTATTGTCAAAAAGATGGATAATAAAAGCATCACCAGATTTTTTCTTATTAGATGAAGGTTATGATTTTAAATTAAATTGCTTAGGGGAATTCTATTTAATTAAAAAAAATTTTCAACACATTGAAGGTGTAGAGTTGTTAAATTCTATACTAATTGAACCATTATATTTTGATGGTTATAAAAAGTTAATAAGCCAGTTATTAGAAAAAAAGGATTATAAAAATGCTGAAATTATCGCCAATAGATTAATAATGTTTGAGCCGATTATTGATAATTTTAAAATTTTAAAAAAAATTATAGGTTTTCAAAATGATATAAATCGCTTAAATAGTATAGATGAAATTATTAAAAATTTTGAGGAACAAAAAATTTTAATAAAGAATAGAATAAAATATATTTTTGACTATTTAGTAAAACAGGGTAATTTTAAAGTATCAAGATATTACGAAGAGTGGTTAAAAAATTGTTGATTTTAATTTGTTTATAAAAAAATAAAATAGTAATAGGTATATAGCTTTAATGAAAAAAAACTTTTTTAATAATAATGTAAAACCATCTAATATAGAATCATTTTTAAGAAAAAATCCTCTTGCTCCTGAATTATTACACTATTATGGATTATATTTATCCAATGAATATGGATTGCAATATGGAAAAAAGTACATTCAAAAAGCTATAAAGATAAAAAAAAATTACAAAAAAGCAATTAATGATTTAATAGATTTATATTTAAAAAACAACTTACCTTTTTCAGCAATAAAAGTTTTAAAATATAGTGATATTTCACAATTTGAGGATTTACAAAAAAAATTATCCGATCTTGAAGATAAGTATATTCCTGAAAAAGTTACATTTTACATACCTGTATACAATGTTGAAAAATATATAAAATCATGTATTGAAAATATTTTAAGGCAAACTTATCCTATATATGAAATTCTCATTATTAATGATGCTACACCTGATAACTCTATAGCAATAGCTGAGCAATTTAGAAAAAAATATCCTGATTTAATAAAAATAATTCATCATAAAGAAAATAAAGGGCTGGCAGCAGTTAGAAACACAGCAATTGAAAATGCTAAGGGTGATTTTCTTGCAACTGTTAATACAGATGCAATTCCAGATGAAACATTTTTAGAAATAATTATGATGGAATTTTTAAAGGACAATTCAGAAAAAATTGGAGGAATTGGAGGGAAATTACTTGAACAACATTCTATCTATACAGTTGACCGGTGTCGTGAAGTTTTAATGCGCCAACACTATGGGGATGAAAAAGTAGAGCCACAATTTTTATTTGGAAGCACATCAGTATTTAGGCTTTCAGTATTAAAGGAAATAGGGGGTTTTAACCCAATCTATAAAACAAACTTTGAGGATTGTGACATATCAAATAAAATTAAAAATTCGGGTTATAAACTTTTATATTTACCAAATGCAATAGCTAACCATCAAAGACAGGATACATTAAAAACATTATTAATCACATGGTATAATTGGGTTTCTGCTGCATTTAAACCAAACTTTTTTAATCTTGAAGTTAGTAAAAAAAGAATTGTTAACCACTCCTTTCCAATTATTGTTAAATGTTTTGAAGAGTTTATACAGAAAAAAAGATTTCATCTATTATATCCTCTATTTTTAAGTGTATTTCTCTGGCCTATAAAAGATATTCTTCAAGTAAAAATTAATGAAAATGAAAAAGTAGACACTATTTATCTATTATGCTCTATCTATCTGTTTTTTATGAACAAAGTTGAATTTATACCTTATAAGCTCAAAAAATTTATTTTAAAAGATATTGAATCCATAACTAATCTTTGCGGAATTTCAAAAAAAGTAGAGTCAATTGTTAGAAACCTTAATGAAAATAACTTAATTTTGAAATTAAAAAATATTTATCCTGATGCAAATTTAGAATATGCATCTAAAATTTCTGAAACAATTGTAAATATTTTGTCATTAGAGCCAATAATATTTAATATGCTCAGGGTTAGCAGGGAAAGAATAGCATATGAAGAATTTTATGAAAAAAAATTTATAAATAAAAGTCCTAAAATAATGATTTTAAATCCGCCATGGAGAACTGGTACAAGATATGGAGTAAGAGCTGGTTCTCGGTGGCCATTCACAATTGAACTTAGGGAAAAAAATTGTGATATTCCACCTAATTATATTCCTTATCCTTTTTTTCTTGGTTATACTACATCTCTGTTAAAAGAACATGGATTTAATACAATATTTGTTGATGCTATAGCTGAGGGTTTGCTTGATGAAGAATTTTTTCAAAGAATTAAAGGTTTTAACCCTGATTTAATTTTGATGGAAACAGCAACAGCTTCTATTTTCAATGATATCAATTATGTGAGAAAATTAAAAAGTTTAATTCCTGATTGTAAAATAATTCTTTCAGGCACTCATGTTAGCCATTTTAAAGAAAGCTTTTTATTAGATTATCCATGTGTTGATGGAATAATAATAGGAGAAGTTGAAGAAGTTTTTTTAAATATAGTAAAATATTTTGAAAAAAATAAAACCTTTGATAATATAAATCAGAAAGGATTTTTATATTTCAACAAAGATGGAGAAATTTCTGGCAACTCTGAAAGAACAGACCTTGTTAATATAGACAATTTACCTTATCCAGAACGGCTGACTTTGCCTGTTTACAATTATGAGGATCTTTTTGCAGGAATGGAATTTCCTTCACTACAGATACATGCAAGCAGAGGCTGTCCATATGGTTGTATTTACTGTGTATGGCCTCAAGTATTGTACCAGAGCAGAAGCTATAGGACAAGGGATCCTGTAAAAGTTGTTGATGAAATTGAAGAAATGGTTAATTTCTATGGATACCGCTCATTTTATTTTGATGATGATACTTTTAACATTGGTAAAGTTAGAATTTTAAAAATATGTGAGGAGATTAAAAAAAGGGGGCTCAATAAAATTCCGTGGGCAGTAATGGCAAGAGCTGACACTTCAGATTTTGAAACATTAAAAGCAATGAAAGATGCAGGACTTATTTCAATAAAGTTTGGAGTAGAATCAGCATCACAGCAGCTTATTGATGCTTGTGGAAAAGGACTTGATCTTAGAAAAGTTGAACAGACTGTTAAATGGTGTAAAGAGCTGGGAATTCAGTTTCATCTAACCTTTACCTTCGGGCTACCAGGAGAAACAAAGGAAACAATAGAAAAAACAATTCAATATGCAATGGAACTTGCTCCTGATACCTGTCAATTTTCCCTTACAACTCCTTTTCCAGGTACAAAATATTTTGAAATAATCAAAAAAAAAGGACTTCTATTAACAGAAGAGTGGGATAAATTTGATGGAGCAAGATTTACTGTGATAAGAGGAGAGAATCTTACAAAGAGTGAACTTGAACAGGCAGTTGCTGATGCTTGTAGAAGATGGAAAGAATTTAAAAAGAAAAAAACGGAGAAATAATAATGAGTGTTGCTCTTGTAACAGGTTCTGCTGGTTTAATTGGTTCAGAATCTGTGAAATTTTTAATAGAAAAAGGGTTTGATATTGTAGGAATTGACAATAATTTAAGGGAATACTTTTTTGGCAAAGATGCTTCTACTAAATGGAATAGAGATTTTTTAACAAAAGAATTTAAAAATTACTATCACTTTGACATAGATATTAGAGATGAAAATGAGATAGAAAAACTTTTTAAAAAATTTAAGTTTGAGCTTATTATTCACACAGCAGCTCAACCTTCTCACGATTGGGCAGCAAAGGAGCCTTTTACTGATTTCACAGTAAATGCCAATGGCACTCTTGTTTTACTTGAAAACTTTAGAAAATATTGTCCAGAAGCTGTTTTTATTTTTACATCTACCAACAAAGTTTATGGTGATACACCAAACAAACTTCCTCTTGTTGAGCTTGAAAAAAGGTATGAAATAGAAAAAGAGCATAAATATTTTAATGGTATTGATGAAACAATGAGTATTGATCACTCACTTCATTCATTATTTGGCGCTAGCAAAGTTGCAGCAGATATACTTGTGCAGGAATATGGCAAATATTTTCACCTTAAAACAGCTTGTTTCAGAGGTGGATGTCTCACAGGCCCAGCTCATTCAGGTACAAGATTGCACGGATTTTTATCATATTTAATGAGATGTTGTATTTGTGGTAGAAAGTATTATATCTATGGATACAAAGGTAAGCAGGTTAGGGATAATATTCATTCTTTTGACCTTGTAAATATGTTCTGGCATTTTTATAACGCACCAAGAGAGGGTGAGGTTTACAATGCTGGAGGAGGAAGATTTTCAAATTGTTCAATACTTGAAGCAATAGAAATATGTGAGAAACTTTCAGGTAAAAAACTTGATTATGAATATCAGGAGCAAAATCGTAGAGGGGATCATATATGGTATATCTCAGATGTTTCAAAGTTTAAAAGACATTATCCTAATTGGGATTTTAAATATTCTTTAGAAAGAATTATGCAGGAAATTTTTGATTATCAAAATTATCTTTTTAAAAAGGGAATAGTTGATTTTTAATAACAAATGGATTTCAATATTGAAGATTATAAAATAATTAAATTTTCAGGATATTTCGACCTTCTATTCTACATTGAAAAATATCCTGATGTAAAAATTGCTGGAATTGAGCCTCTAATTCATTTTTTACTGTTTGGTTGGAAGGAGGGAAGGAATCCTTCAAACCTGTTTGACACGAAATTTTATCTTTCTACTTACCCTGATGTAAAAAATAGTGGAATAAACCCATTACTCCACTTTATTCTTCATGGCAAAAAAGAAGGTAGAAAGTGTGTAAAAAATATAGCCCCTGAAACAGAAGAGAGAAGTTTTTTTCATGAAAAACCTTGTATCCCTGAAATAAAAACTTCCAACCCTATTGACATTTTAATACCAGTTTACAATGGATTAAATTTTTTAAAAACATTACTTCACAGTATAATAAAAAACACATATATCCCATATAGACTGCTAATTGCAGATGATAATAGTCCTAATAGAGAAATTTTACCATTTTTAAAAAATTTTCAAAAAATTCATAAAAATATTAATTTAGAAATCTTTCAAAACAGAAAAAATTTAGGTTTTATTAAAACTGTTAATAAACTTGTAAATTTAACAAACAATCATTTTGTTATTTTAAATACAGATACTGAAGTACCATCTAATTGGCTTGAAAGATTAATTTTTCCTATTGTTCATATGGAGAAAGTTGCATCTGCAACTCCTTTTACAAACTCAGGATTATTTTGTAGTTTTCCTGAGTATTTAAAAGACAATCCTCTACCTGAAAATTTAAATGTGGAACAAATTGACAATATTTTTAAATTAGTAAATTTTCAAAAAACTTATATTGAAATGCCAACAGGTGTAGGATTTTGCATGGCTATAAATAAAAATGTGGTTGATAAAATAGGCTTTTTTGATGAAACTTTTGGAAAGGGATATGGAGAAGAAAATGATTGGTGCCAGCGTGCTATTGAAAGTGGTTATAAAAATATTCATGTAACTAATCTATTTGTTTACCATAAACATGGTGGTTCTTTCCCAAAAAAGGAAAAAAATAGATTAATTGATGAAAATAGTATCAAACTTTTAAAAAAATTTCCTTCTTTTTCAGTCCAAATGCAGGTATTTATTGAGAATAACTCTTTAAAAAAATTGAGAAATGAAATTAAGAAAAAACTTTTGGAAAATTATTCAAATTTGTAAATGGTTAATTTAATAATTAATATTTTCATTGTATTATATTGAATATTTTTCATTTTTAGTTTTAATAAGCAAAAAATTTTCCAAATTTTCTGGCATTAATTCTGCTATACTTCTTCCAAAATGAAAATATTTCAATATAGGTAAAATTATATGATTTCAATAATTATTAGAGCTTACAACGAACAAAAATTTATTGGAAAACTTTTACAAAAAATTTACACTCAGATTATTGATGAAAAATTTGAAGTAATTTTAGTTGATTCAGGCTCAACAGATAACACAGTCTCAATAGCATTAAAATATCCTGTAAAACTTGTAAAAATTCCCAAGGAAAAATTTTCTTTTGGATATTCTTTAAACAAAGGTATTGAAAGTTCTAATGGTAAAATCTGTGTTTTTATTAGTGCTCATTGCATTCCAGCTAATAATTATTGGCTCTCTGAGATAGTTAAACCTTTTAACAATATAGACGTAGGAATGGTTTATGGTCGCCAGATTGGTGACAGAAATTTGACAAAGTTTTCAGAACATCAAATCTTTAAAAAATGGTTTCCAGAAAATTTAATTGAGAATCAGAGCTATCCTTTTGCCAACAATGCAAATTCTGCGATCAGAAAATCTGTGTGGAAAAAGATAAAATTTGATGAAACTTTAACTGGACTTGAAGATGTAAAATGGGCAAAAGATATTTTAGATAAAGGATATAAATTGTATTATAATTCTAATGCTACAGTTTACCATATTCATGAAGAAAGATATTCTCAAATTTTCAATAGATACAAAAGAGAGGCAATTGCATTAAAAAGAATTTTTCCTGAAATGAATTTTACTTTCATAGATTTTCTTAAGTTTTTTATATCAAATATTGTTAATGATTATATTAGCGCAAAAAATGAGAAAAAATTTTTCAGAAATATTTTTGAAATTCCTCTTTTTAGATTTATGCAATTTTGGGGAACATATATGGGGTACAGATACAGATATAACTGTTTAACAGAAAAACTAAGAGAGAGATTTTACTATCCTCCTGAAAAAGGTAGAAATGAAATTTCATCTACATTTAAATTACAACATGTTGAGGAGTTAAAATGAGATTTTATGCAATTGTCCCAGCAAAAGAACATTCAGAAAGAGTACCTGATAAAAATATTAGGAGTTTCAATGGCAAGCCTCTATTTTATTGGATAATCAATACATTGAAAAAGGTTGAAAATATTGAAAAAATAATCCTTGATACAGATTCAGATAAAATTTCTGAGTTTGTTTTAAAATATTTTCCTGATATTACAATTAACTTCAGACCTGAACATCTTCATGGAGATTTTGTTTCAATGAATAAAATAATCGAAAATATTTTAATTAACTTTAATGATACAGATTTTTTTGTTCAAACTCATGTTACAAATCCATGTTTAAAAAAAGAATCCATTGAAAAAGCAATAAAAATTTTTAAGAATCAAAATGATTATGACTCTCTATTCACAGTTACAAAAATTCAGGCAAGGCTATATGATAAAGATTTTAATCCAATTAATCACAATCCTGATGAGTTAATTAGAACTCAGGATTTACCGCCAGTTTATGAGGAAAATTCATGTTTATACATATTTACAAGGAACAGTTTTTTTAAAAAAAAATCAAGGATAGGCCAAAATCCTTATCTATTTGAAATTAACAAACTTGAAGCAATTGATATTGATACTGAAGATGATTTTATTTTAGCGGAGAAAATTCATGAAATTTTATGATATTTCAATGAAACTAAATAAAGATATAGTTCAATGGCCAGGATCTGTTAGGTTTTCTCATATTTTCTATAATGAAAACACTTCTTTTATAAAAATGGATCTTCATACAGGAACTCATGTTGATGCTCCAAAGCATTTTATTAAAGATGGTAAAAGTATAGATAATGTAGAGCTCAGAAGATTCTTTGGGAAATGTCAGGTTGTTGAAATAATGGATGATGTTATATCTTCTCAATCATTTAAAAATATTGAGCTGAGAGCAGATAATATTCTTTTAAAAACAAAAAATTCTGAGATTTTAAATTCAGATTTTACCGAAGATTATGTTGCTTTAAATTCAGACGGTGCTATGTTTCTTGTAGAAAAAAAAATTAATCTTGTTGGAATAGATTATCTTTCAATTGAAATTTTTAATAATGAAAATTTTGAAACTCATGAGATTTTACTTTCAAATGATATTATAATTCTTGAAGGACTTAATTTGAAAAATATATCCCCGGGTATTTATACTTTAATGGCTTTTCCTTTGTTAATAGAAAATGCAGAAGCATCTCCTGTGAGAGCAGTTTTATTGGAGGAATAAAATGTATAAAGTTATTATTTCTGCTCCATATATGCAAAAAGAGATTGATAGGTTTGAACAAGAATTAAAAGATAAAAATATTGATATTTTTTTACCTGAAGTAAAAGAAAGATTAGAAGAAGATGATCTATTGAAAATAATTGAAGATGTTCATGGAATTATCTGTGGCGATGATAGAATAACAGAAAAAGTAATAGATAAAGCAAAAAAATTAAAAGTTATTGTAAAATGGGGAACAGGTATTGATTCTATTAATAAAAAATATGCAGAGTCAAGAGGAATAAAAGTATTTAACACTCCCAATGCCTTTACAGAACCTGTTTCTGATACAGTGATTGGATTTATGTTATGCTTTGCAAGAAATATCTTAGTTAGTGATAAAATGATGAAACAGGGAAAATGGGAAAAGATAAAAGGCTTTACATTGCAGGAAAAAACTCTTGGAATAATTGGGGTTGGAAATATTGGAAGAAGAGTTGCAGAAAAGGCAAAAGTTTTTGGAATGAAAATCGTTGGAAATGATATAAGAAAAATAGAAGATCCT
Source organism: uncultured bacterium (assembly GCA_964543655.1). Classification (GTDB taxonomy): domain Bacteria; phylum DYJV01; class DYJV01; order DYJV01; family DYJV01; genus CAZBLP01. The sequence goes on along the minus strand of CAZIZE010000066.1, from coordinate 6,415 downwards.
CCATGCAAAATGGTTTCTTTAAATGAATTATTAAAACAGTCAGATTTTGTATCAATTAATTGTGATTTAAATGAAACTTCCCATCATTTAATAAATATGGAAAAGCTTAAACTTATGAAAAAAGATGCAATTATTATAAATACTGCAAGAGGACCTATCATTAAAGAAGAAGATTTAATCCTTGCTTTAAAAAATAAAATAATAGCAGGTGCAGGGTTGGATGTTTTTGAATTTGAACCATTGCCAGAAGATTCTCCATTAAGAAAAATGAATAATGTTATTTTGTCTCCACATAATTCAAATTCAAGTAGTTTTTTTTGGAATAGAGTTCACAGAAATTCTTTAAATATGCTTTATAAAGGACTGGGATTATGAAAACAGTTTTTATAACAGGGACTTCTCAGGGTATAGGAAAAGAAATTGCAAAATTTTTTAAAAAGAAAAAATGGTATGTAATTGGGCTTGATAAAATTAAAGACACTGAATTTACAGATATTTTTATTCATTGTGATCTTGCAAAACCTATTGATAAAAATTTAATTTTAAAAAAATTATTAAATGTAAATATAGTTGATCTATTAATAAACAATGCAGCAATTCAAATTGCAAAATCTATTTTTGAATATAAGCTTGAAGATTTAAACAATTCTTTTAAGGTTAACTGCATTGCTATTTTTGAACTTACCCAGATATTACAAGAGAAACTAAATCGAGGTTCATCAATTATTAATATCTGCTCTGTTCATTCAATAGCAACTTCACCTAATTTATCAAGTTATGTAGCTACAAAAGGTGCTGTATTAGCATTGACTAAAGCTTTTGCTCTTGAACTTGCACCATTGGGAATAAAGGTTAATTCAATATCTCCAGGTGCAGTTAACACTGAGATGTTAAAGCAAGGTTTAAAAAGGGCTGGAAAAGGATATGACATTTCTAAAAGAATTCCATTAAAAAAGATAGTTGAACCTGTTGAAATTGCAAAATTATGTTATTTTCTTGCTAAAGAGAATATAACTGTTACAGGACAAAATTTCATAATCGATGGTGGTGCAACAGCACAGTTATCATCAGAAAATTTTGAGGTGTAAAAATGAAAGTAAAAAACTGGATAATTACATTAATGGGTTACACAGATCCCGGGCATACAAACTGGTATCCCTGGAAAAAATTTTATGAAGTGTTCAATGAACTTGGATATGAAACAGAGTGGATAGAACTTGAAAATCTTGAAATAAAAAAAAATAAGAGGAGATTATTTATTTGCTGGAATGCTCCAACTTCTCTTGAACTTATTCATAGTAATAAATATCAGGAACATGATGTTTTATTACAGAAATTAACATCTCTTGGAAAAGGTTGTGATACAATAAATTGGGGAGATAATCCATATGAATTCTTTAAAAACTGGCACTGGCCATTATACAGAATGGTTGAAAGAATATTTGATGCTGGTTACAGTATTTATGCATTTGGTTGTAAAACGGACCCTGAACCATTTCCTGAAAAAAAGAGAATATGTGATAAATTAAAAGATAGAATTTTCTGGATTCCATGGGGTTCAAGTTTATATTCATGGGAAGAAATCCAGAGAGCAAGACCAATAATGAATAATTTTGAATTTGACATTGGTTTTGTAGGCTCTATATGGGGGATAAAAGGAAGAGGAAATATTGAAACTGTTGAAGATTTTTTATTGCCAATAATTAAACACAGAAAATGTGCGCTTGGTGGCCAGGGCACTCAATTAGGTCCTGTTGATGATAAAACACATAAATATATTCTGAAAAAGAGTAAACTTTGCCCTATAATTAATGCAGCAAGCTGGAGAATAGAAAAAGGTGTTCAGGATAGATTCTGGACAGTATTTACCTCTGGAAGATTTGGGGTCGTTGATTCAGAAGGAATTTACTATTTTTTTAATGAAGATGAAGTTGTATGTGAGACCAATCCAGAAGAGTATATTGAAAAATCCATATATTTTTTAAACAATGTTGAAAAACAAAAGCCGTATATTGAAAAAGTTTTAAAAAGAATAAAAAATGAATACAATTATTACATTACATGGGAAAGAATTTTTTCTGAAATTATTCCCCAAAATAAATATTCTTTAGATAATTTGCAAAAATTGGACAGAATTGAAACTTTCCATATTAATACTACTCATGGTCATACTCTTCTACTACAAAATAAAAATAGAATAAAAAAGCTTGCAAAAGAAATTGATGATTCTGTAATAATTGAAATTGGCTCTCAAAGAGATGCAGGTTCAACACTGGAACTTGCAAAAATGTGCAATGAATTTGGTATTAAATTTATTACTGTTGATCCCGAAGAAAATGTATATTCAAGTGCTAAAAAAATGGTAAAAAAAATCAATCCTGATTTTGAAGCAGTATGTAAAGAAGGAGAATTATTTTTACAAAAGTGGAACAAAAAAAATATTATTGCTCTCTACCTTGATGCATTTGATATTGTTACTTTCTGGCCTCATAAAAAGAAAACAATAGAATCATATAAAAAAAGAAATATCGAACTGACCAATGAAAATGCTTATAAAATGCATCTTGATGCAACAAAAAATGTATATGAAAAAATAGTTGAAGGAGGATATATTTGTTTTGACGATACTTGGCTCGATGAATATAATGATTGGCAAGGAAAAGGAAAAACTGCTGTACCTTTTTTATTAAAAAATGGATTTGTTGTTTTTAAATATAAACCAGGTGCTGTTTTATTAAAAAAAGTAAAAAAAATAAAATATATGTTTGTCCCATCTAATGATACACATGTTAACTGGATGCTTCCTGTTTATAATAAAGTAGAATCAGCAACTTTTCTACTACATCCTTTGGAGAAAGAGAATGCCAGATATTACTTGTACAAAAATAAAATAAAATATTATACATTTAAATTACAAATTTTTAATGAAATTAGACCAGATGTATTAATTCTGGGAAATGATTGGGGACCTCTTGAAAGACAAATTATAACAGAAGCCAAAAAATACAACATAAAAACAGTATGCATTCAGGAAGGTCCGTTATTTTTTGAAGATATATCTATGAATAGAATGAAGAACTGCGATTTTGCTTTTATTCAGGGGCCTGTTATGAAAAAATATCTTAATAGAGATAATCTTTTTATTACAGGAAATCCAAAGTATGATTTTATAAATGAAGAGCCTTTACCTGATAAACCTGTTGTTATGATAAATTCAAATTTTACCTATGGAGTATATGAAGATGTGAGAGATAGCTGGGTTAATGATGCAGTATCTGCATGTGTTGATTGTGAGATTGACTATTTTATTTCAAAACATCCAAGAGATAAAGGAAATTTTCCTCACTTTAAAGTAATAGATTCTGATGCTTTTAAAGTAAAAGAACAATTAAAAATGTGCTCTATTTTAATTACACGTTTTTCAACTTTAATTTATGAAGCACTTTATATGGGAAGGGATGTTATCTATTACAACCCTCACGGAGAACCGTTTAAAATATTTAATGAAGATAATTCTGGGGCAATTTTTAAAGCTAAAAATAAAGAAGAACTTATTGATGCAATCAAAAATATTATTTATAGAAAAGGGACAGATAAAGAAGTTAAACTGAAATTTTTGAATGAGCATTGTATTGGCATTGATAAAAATAATGTTGAAAGATGCATTAAAGCATTAGAGGAAATATGTAATGGATAACATGATTTCAGTAATAATTCCATCATATAATCGTACTCACACATTAAAAGATGCAATTTTAAGTGTTTGCAATCAAAATCATAAAAATTATGAAATAATTGTAGTTAATGATTGTGGTGTTGATACAAAATTTATAGTTGATGAAACAAGGAAAAATTATGAAGTGAATATAAGATATATTCGTCATGAAAAAAATAAAGGACTTGCCGCTACAAGGAATACAGGAATAAAAGAAGCAAAAGGGGAATATATAGCTTTTCTTGATGATGATGATATTTATTACCCTAATCATTTTGAAACATTGCTCCATGGTTTAAAAAATAATCCAGAATATAAAATAGCATATTCATGGGCTAAAGTATTTGTGGAAAAAAATAACAAAAAAATAGAGCAAACCCCTTATAATTATTTTTTTTCAAAGGACCATTTTTTAATAGAAAACTATATTCCCATTAATGCATTTTTAATTAAAAAAGAAATTTTTATACAGGAAGGATTTTGGTTTAATGAAAATTTAAGACATTTAGAAGATTATGACCTATGGTTGAGATTAATAGATAAATATGAATTTTTATGTATTCCAGAATACACTTGTGAAGTTAGAAGAGTTGATAAATCCTTATCACAACAACATATAGATATGTATAAAAATCAAATATTACTATACGATAAAAATCCTGTTGATAAAAATAATAAACCAAAACTATACTGCAAAAGAAAAAAAGCTTATGATGAATTTGAAAATTCCATTTATCTTATTGAAAAATTGAATAAAAAAGAAAAGTTAAAAAAAGTTTCAATAATAGTCCCTTGCAGGAATAATATTACTTTTTTAAAAAAATTATTTGAAAGCATTGCAAATAAAACTTTATATTATGAAAAAGAACTTATATTGGTAAATTCTTCTACTACTAAAGAATTTGCTGAAGATTTAAAAAATCTGTTAAATGAATCAAAGTTATTTTTGTTAAAATGTGATTTTGATTTTCTTTTTTTTAAAGAAAATTTACCATTAGGTTCCCTATTAAATGCTGGTGTAAATAAAGCAAATGGTGATTTTTTGGCTTTTATTATTAGTGCTATTCCTGGATTTTCATGGCTGACATCAATGGTTCGATTCTATGAACAATATAAAGATTGCGGTATAATAGGTGGTAAAACATGTTCAAATCAATCTTTTTCTTTTCCCAAAAAATTTAAAAATATAATAAAAGTTTTTCATATTGATGAAATACATAAATTAGAATATAACAATATAGAAAAATTAAAAATGTTATATTCACATATTCTATTTATATATAGAAAAGACTTTATAAAAATTGATGGATTTAATGAAAACTTAGATGAATTCTTAACAATATTAGATTTTACATCAAAAATAAATGAAATTGGTAAGTTTAGCTATTATAATCCATTAGCAGAATGTTATTTTTAATATGAGCATATTATGAGCGTTTTAAGATTATTAACAGTTTATAATGAAAGTGATATTATAAGAGAAAATATCCAGTACTATATTTCTCAAGGAGTCGAAACAGTTGTTCTTGATAATTATTCTAAAGATGGAACCTATGAGATTTTAAAAGAATATGAAGGAAAAGGGATTAGATGGATAGAAAGATTAAAAACAGATTATTATGATATAATAAAATTAAATACTATTCTTTTAAATCTTGTTTTGAAAAATGAGAAAGAACAATATTTTATCTGGGCTGATGCAGATGAAATAACTTGTCCATTTAATACTAAATTTAAATTAATTGATTTTGTCCCAAAAGCTTTTGAAGTGTTTAATGTAGATGCTTTTGTTGTTTCAAAATTTGAGTTTTATTTAACAAATATCCATGAGCTTAAAAAAGGGATTAATTCCATAACTGATTTTAAATATTGTATTTTTGAAAAAAATTGGAAGAAAACTATTTTCAGAAAAAACGAATTTTTGCAAACTTATGTAGATATGCCTTATTACTTTGATAAAGATAATAATGAGCTATCATATAAAACTCAAGAAAATATTTTTTTTATAAAACACTTTCCATATAGATCTCTGAGGCAAGCTAAAAGAAAAATCTACAGAGGAATACCAAAAAAATTTAGAAATAAAAATATTGATGCTTCCAATATAGATATTTTGAATAAACATTATCTATGGTATAAAGAAGATTTTGAAAATAGAGTTATAAGGAAAAGAGATGATTTATTAGAATTTGAAAATCATTCAGACTTTTATATGAATTTTATGATAAAAAAGTATCCTGAATCTGAAAAAGATTACAATTTTTTTCTAACTTAATAATATTGCACCTGTCCAAGTTACATACTCATTGCTAAATTCATATGGTAAATTTAGACTTTTAAGCAAATCAATTACGTTTATTCCGCAAGATTCTAAAGATGGCCTTGCATCTTTTGGGAATTTACACGATCTATTTAATACAGCCATGCATGGATTACACAATTCACAGCTACCACCTATAAATGATGAAAAAGAAATTGGACTAAAATTATTAAAAATTTCCTTTTCAATGTCCAAAATTTTTTTATGAAAATCTATTTTTGCTTCCCTCCAAATACTAATTCTATAACTATTTTGCAAAATAATACCTAATTTAAAATTATTAAAATCAACCTTTTTATTCAAAGGAGGGCACATATAATGTTTATTATAATTGCCACATTTATTTTCTCTACATTTATTAAATACATTTTCATCAATTA
>CAZIZE010000065.1:0-19360 GCA_964543655.1 uncultured bacterium | reverse complement strand
TACACTAATTATGTAAATAACATAATATCGCAATATGAAGGATACTATAGCAGTGTATTTTTTGTATATTTAATGGCGCTTGGATACGAAGTAATAGCAGAGGATGTAACAAGCAAGGGCAGGATAGATTTAACATTGAAGCTGAGGGATAAGATATTGATAATAGAGTTTAAGGTTGATAAGAAGGAAGAGCCGATAAAGCAGATAAAAGAGAAGAGGTATTATGAGAAATATTTAAATGAAAATAAGAAGATATATCTTATAGGTATAAATTTTGATAGTAGCGAGAGGAATATTTCCAAATACAGGTGGGAATTAGGTATGGGCAATTCATGAATTGCCCTACCAAATCCTAATGTAACTTTGAACTGATAACTGATAACTGTAAACTAAGTAAGGGCTTCATCCCGAAAAATCTTTTGCTATAAAGTTGGTTTTGTATTATTCATTTCCATAATCTATTAGAAAGCTTTGCACGATAAATAATAGCAAAATTTCATAAAATAAATATACATGTAAAAACAAACAGTTATAATGGATTCTTCGCTTTGCTCAGAATGACTTTTTGAGGTCATTCTGAGGGAGTGAAATGACCGAAGAATCCATAAGTGCTTAATATTAAATAAAAAATTTACCATATTAATAGAAATACCGTGCAAAGGTCTTTATTAAATGAAAACTTTCAGCAGAAAATCTTATCAGTTTCTAATTTCCAATTAAAAATTAGTATATGAAAAGGTAACTATAGAAAATATGTGAAAAAATTTATTATTCTAATTTTTTCTTGCAATATTGTTTCAGTTTATGTATTAAATATAAAGTATACATAATAGTTGTCTTCAAAAGCCTGAACCTTAACATAAGGAGGTAAACTACATGTCTTCCCCTCAAAACAGCACAGTTCTCGTTTATGGTACCAATATGGCAGGTTACAGAGCCATATACGCACTTGGCAAGCTTGGTTACAAATCTATTTTACTTAACCGGGGCTCATATGTTGACGAAGTAAAGAATCAGGTCTTGTCGCAGCTTCCAATGGATCTCTGCTGGGCATGTGCCTTTGGCCCACAAAGAATGTTCATTGGACTTGGAGCTTTGCAAGTTTTTTACAATTCAGAGCTAATTGATGTTCAGGGAAAACCAGGAAATTTTAAAGTAAAATTTAAGAAAAAAGATCCATATGTTAATAATTTTATCTGCACTGAATGCAATAAATGTTTTGAAGTTTGCGAGCAGAACGCTATAAAAGTTATTCCTAAAATTTTCTGGGAAAATATTTATTACATTGATGAGGATAAATGTAATAATTGTGGAAAATGTGAAGAAGTTTGCCCCACAGGTGCATTAAAACTTGGTAAAAAATTTGAAGAAGTTGAAGTTGAAGTTGGAGCTATTTACCTTACCCCAGAATATGTTGAGCCTGAGAAGGGAGACCTTGAAAGATTTGGATTCCAGAAATTTAAAAATGTTTTAAAAAATAATGAAATTGTTGCATCTGGTGTCACCACAAGTTTTATTATTGATTCAATTAAAAGAAAGTCTAATGGAAAAATTCCAGATTCATTTTCAATAATTGTTACTCCTCAGTATAATAGTACAGAATTTGAAGATTGTAATACTACAAATATTGCACTTTATAGAGCTGTAAAATTAAAAGAACTACTTCCTGATGCTCATGTGAGCATATTTTTTAAAAACTTTAGAGGGTTTGGTAAGGGACATAACAAGCTATACATGGAGGCAAAAGATAAAGGAATAAATATAGTAAAAGCAGATGATATTTTTTTAAAAGAAACAGAAAATCACAACATTGAAATTATTTACAAAATAGGAGACAAAGAACATAATGCAGAATTTGAGCTTACAATTTTAGTTACAGGTCAAAAAGCACCAATTAATGAAGTGAAAAAACTTGAAAAGATTTGTGGTATCAAAGGGGACAATCATGGATTTTGCCATATAGAGCCTTTTTCCAATTTTAAAACAGGTATTGAGGGTATTTTTGCAGGTGGTGAATTCACGGGCCCTCTTGGCAATCCAGAAACAGTGTGGGAAGGTTACGGTGCTGTACCTTTTATGCTTGATTATCTTGGTGCACCAGTTGTAGCACCACCAAAACCACCAGCTTTTAGAGATGTTTCTGCTGAAGAAGTTAAAATTGGTGTGTTTATATGCTCATGTTTTGGTAAATTTAGAGATAAAATAGATCTTGATAAGTTAAAAGAAGAAGCATTAAAATTGCCATATGTAACTCATGCAGAAATAATAGAATCTTGTTGTACACCACCTATGATTGGGGAAACAGCTAAAAAAATCAGAGAATCTGGTGTTAATAGGGTTGTTCTTGCAGTTTGTACACCATTACAAAAGCTTATGAAATTTAGAAAAGCAGTTATGATGGCTGGCCTTAACCCTCTACTCTCTGAACTACTTAGGTTAAGGGAAGATGTTGTAAATGTTCATGAGAACAGAGAGAAGAAGATAGAAAAGGCTCTTTCTCTTATTAGAGCAGCTGCTCTTAAATTAAAATATGCCTCTGCATTCCCCGGGCTTTCAGATAAATTTACAGGTAATGCTGTTGTATTGGGAGGTGGTGTTGGTGGTATGGAAGCTGCCATTAGATTGGCAAAGAGAGGGATAAAAGTTTCATTAATAGAAAAAAGTGACAAATTAGGAGGTACTGCTTTTTCTCTTGATTCTGATATTGAAGGGAGAGATTTAAAAAGCTTTATTCAAACTCAGATTAATGAAATAAAGTCAAATGAAAATATATCACTCTATCTTAACTGTGAAGTGTCAAACATAAAAGGTTATGCAGGAAATTTTAAAATAACATTAAGCAATGGTGAAGTTCTTAATGCAGGTGCTATTTTTATTGCCACTGGTGCAAAGCTCAGAGATACAAATGCTTATAATTATGGCAAAAACACCAATGTTTTTAACCAGTTGGACATTGAAAGAGCAATAAAAGAAAACAGTTTTAATAAAAAATCAATAGTTATAATTCAATGTGTTGGTTCAAGAAATAAAAATACCCCTTATTGCTCAAGAATATGTTGCTCAGAAGCTATAAAAAATGCAATCAAGTTAAGGGAAAAAGGGGTTGATGTTACTATCCTTTACAGAGACTTAAAACTTTACGGTTTTAAAGAAGATTTTTACATTGAAGCATTAAATAAAGGAGTTAACTTCATTAGATTTTATGATGAAAAATACCCTGTTGTTGAAGAAGTTGGAGATAAATTTAAGGTTAAAGTTACAGAGTATGGCACTGATAATGAACATATCTTAGAATGTGATGCTGTGGGTATAAGTGTTGGCATTGTGCCAGATATTGATACAAACAAAAAACTTGCTGCAATGACAGGATTAAAGTTGTATGATAATGGATTTTTTGCTCTTACCCCGGGACCATACGAAGAAGCAGCTAAAAAACTTATGAAACCTTTTGAACTACAAACAAATGGTGTATTTCCAATAGGTTTTGCTCTTTCACCAAGAACTGTAGATGAAACTTTACTTACAGCAAGGCAGGCAGCAGGTCAATCTTTAATATTTTTAAACAAGAAAGCTATTCCAGCTCCAAATGGTGTATTTGTTTCAGAGGTTGATGAGACCAAATGCGTGGGATGTGGTTACTGTGTTGATGTTTGTCCATACAATGCAAGAGCTCTTGATCCTGTTACTAAAAAGGCAATTGTTCATCCATTTTTATGTGATAACTGTGGTGCATGTGTTGTTGCTTGCCCAAGTGGTGCTTCATTTTTAAGGGATTTGCAGGATAGACAGGTAATTTCATCAATAGATGCACTTTTATAAATGTATAAAGAGTGTGGATTTTTTAGATATTATACAATTTTCTACTTGAAATGACATTTGTAATTTCTTGGCATGTTGCTATTAAAGTGTTTTCTATTGTTAAACTATGAACGTTGAACCGTAAACCTGTATTAGTGGTTGGTAGTTGGTGGTTAATGTTGAATATTGAACCAACAACTTTGAACTAAATAAAAGGGGGTAATTATGGAAAGCTGGGAACCCAAAATTGTATATATTATGTGCTCATGGTGTGGATCTGGTGGAGCAGAGACAGCTTCTGCATTTAACCTGAAATATCCTGAAAATATAAAGCCTTTCAGGATCTGGTGTACAGGTGGACTTGATCCTGCCTATATTTTAAGAGCATTTCTTGAAGGAGCAGATGGTATTATAATTAGTGGTTGTCACCCTGGTGATTGTCATTACGATGTTGGTAACTATTATGCCAGAAGACGTTTTGCAGCTCTTAAAACTATTTTAAAAAATTTTGGATTTGATGAAAATAGAATCTGGTTAAGATGGGTTGGTCATTCAGAAGGAAAAAGGCTTGTTGATACAGCAGAAGAGTTTAATGAGCATATAAAAAAATTAGGACCACATAAAATATCCCAATAAAAGGAGTTAACCATGACACTTTATTACAAATTAGGGGATTTTAAAGAATTTCTAATATCTCTCATGAAAAATAACATTGTTGATGCTGTTGTGGTGCCAATGAGAGGGCTTACTGAAAATTCCTTTTCTCCTTTTTTAATAAAAGATATTGAGCTTTTAAAAAATTGTGAGCCCCAATCCCCTATTATGAGCATAAATTCAGCAAGAGCTTTATCACAGTTAACAGCAAAAGGAGCCATCCCTTTCAAAGTTGCTGCTGTTATGAAACCCTGCGAAGTAATAGCTTTTAGAGAGTTAATTAAATTAAACCAGGTTAACCCTGAAAATATTATTACAATTAGCTTTGATTGTAATGGGGTAAACTCTCTTAAAGATATTAACAGCAAAAGGGAAATATGTGAAATATGTACAGGTTTTACACCTGACTATGCTGATATTAAAATATTTTCCATTGGCATTGAAAGCCCAGTAATAGCTACAGATATTGAGTTATCCTCACTTAACCTTGAGCAAGTTGAATATAATAAAGAGAGCAGAGAAAACTTTATTAAAGAAAAATTAGATGAAAATATAAAGAAAAGGGAAAACAAATTACTTGAAATAAAATCAAATTTTCAAAATCTATTAAAAAATTGCATTGTTTGCAAAAACTGTATGAGAGTGTGTCCAATATGCTTCTGTCAAGAATGCTTCTTTGATTCTCCTGCTTTATCTGGCAACTCTGTTACATATACTTTAAGAGCAAATAGAATGTCTGGACTCTCTTTTCCTGAAAACAAGCTGCTCTTTCATCTTGGAAGAATGAATCATATGAGTGTAAGCTGTGTTGGTTGTGGTGCATGCGAAGATGCATGTCCAGCTGAGATTCCAGTTTCACAGATGTTTGCCTCAGCAGGTGATGAGCTTAAAAAATTATTCAACTATCAACCTGGAAGAGATATTGCAGAAAAAATTCCATTTACATGCTATGAGCATGATGAATTACACAGCTTTGAACAGCCATATTTAGAAAAAAGATAAAAAGGAGTTCTCCAATGCAAGAGGCATTAAACAATTTACTTGAAAAAAGTTTCTCAAATGGCTCTATTGATGGCGCTTTAATTATGAGTGAAATTGATAGTGGATACTCGTATGTTTATTATACAAATTTTGAACAGATTCACAATATATCTCCTTTTCAACCAGTTATGAAGATAAATGGTGCAAAAGTCCATTCTGCTATTACCAGAGAGAATGATAATAGGACAAAAATATTATTCTTAATGAAACCCTGTGAAATTAGGGCATCTGTTGAATTAAAAAAATTAAATCAAGTTGATCTGGACAATTCTATTTTATTGTCCTATACATGTCCTGGAGTTCTTGAATTTAAAGAGGGAAACAGCTTCAATGATTCAGAGAAGTTTATTGAAAATTTCATAAATGGTAACCTTTACGATAACATCAGAGAAGTTTGCAAATCTTGCATTAATTTCTCTGGTGAAGGTGCTGATATTACAATAAACCTGTTTGATAAATCTTTTGTAGCGTTAACTGCAAAAGGAGAAGAGTTTCTTAAATCTGCTAATATAGATTATAAAACCAGTTTTGAGCCAGATGATAATTATGAAAAAATAAAAAAAATCAGAGAAACCAACAGAGAAAATTTGCTAAAAGAGTATAAAAACTTCTTTAAATCAGATGATAAAATTGTAGAATATTTTGACAAATGCATAGGTTGCCATGCCTGCAGCCACTCATGCCCTATCTGCTATTGTAGGCAATGTTATTTTGAATCTGATACTTTTAAATATTATCCTGATTCTATAAAAAGGAAAGTTGATTACAAAAATGCTCTCAGGCTGCCATTAGATAGAGTTATGTTTCACATTGGCAGGGTTACACATATGGCAACTTCATGTGTTGGATGTGGAATGTGTGAAGATGTTTGTCCTGTTAATATTAAAGTATCACAATTTTTCAAATATATGGGGACAAATATTCAAAATACATTTAATTACATACCTGGAATTAACAGAGAAGAGCCTCTACCATTGCTCACATTTAAAGAAAATGAATTTCAAGAGATTGAAGATTAAAATATAAAAGAAAGGAGTTTACAATGACCTTTGCTCCTATGCTTGAAGTAAACGAAATGATTAGGGAGACAGGTGGAGTAGACCTCAATCAGTGTATGCAGTGTGGGTTATGCTCTGGTATATGCCCATGGGGAAAGGTTGATTCTCCATTTTTAACACGAGTTCTGATTAGAATGGGACAGCTTGGAATGGAAGGTTATGAAACTGATGATATACTTTTTGCATGTACTACCTGTAAATTATGCGTGGATAACTGCCCAAGAAATATTAAAATAATTGATATAATAGAAGCAATGAGAACTACCATTGCTGAATATGGAGGATTACCAGGAAGCTTAAAAGCAGTTACAGGAAGTGTTCATGCAAATGGCAATCCCTGGTCAGGAGCAAAAGAGGATAGGTTTAAATGGGCAGAAGATTTAGATCTGCCTGAATACGATGAATCAAAGGAATATCTATTATTTGTTTGTTGTACATCCTGTTATGATCCAAGAGGGGTAAAAATAGCAAAGGCTATTGTAAATATATTCAATAAAGCTAATTTATCATATGGGGTTATTGGTAATGATGAAAAATGCTGTGGTCAGGCTATTAAAAAAGCAGGTGCTTTGTCTGAATTTGAAATATTAAAAGAGTCAAATGAATCACTATTTAAGGATAGAGGAGTTAAAAAAATAATTACCACTTCACCTCATTGTCTTGTTGCTTTTAAAGAAGATTACAATCTTGAAGGAGTTGAGGTATATCACTACTCTGAAATTATTTTAAATTTAATAAAAGAGGGCAGATTAAAAATTAACAATAAATTTAATGAGAAAATCATTTACCATGAGCCATGTTATATGGGAAGACATGCACAATTATATAATGAACCAAGGGAATTAATAAATTCATTAGCAAATGAATTTGTTGAGTATGATGAAAATAGAGAGTTTAGCCTATGCTGTGGTGCAGGTGGTGGCAGAATGTGGATGGAAACAGAGGCTGGCAAAAGATTCTCTGATCTAAAAGCCAAAGAAGCCGGGGATAAAGAAGCTGAAATAATTGCCACATGCTGTCCATACTGTGTTAATATGTTTGAAGATTCAGTAAAAACTACAGGATTTGAAGGGAAAATAACAGTTAAAGACATTGCAGAATTATTATCTGAAGCAATAAATAGTTAAGGAGGAGCTAAATGAGACGAGAAATTCCTCGAATAGGTGTTTATATTTGTCACTGTGGAAGCAACATAGCCTCAAAAGTTGATGTAGAAAAAGTTAGAGATTTTGCCAAAGCACTTGACAATGTTGTTATTAGTAGAGATTACAAATTTATGTGCTCCAATCCTGGTCAGGAATTAATTATAAATGATATTAAAGAATTTAATTTAAACAGGGTTGTTGTTGCATCATGCTCTCCACGAATGCATGAAAAAACATTTAGAAATGCTTGTAAAAAAGGAGGAATCAATCCTTACTATTTTCAGATGGCTTCAATTAGAGAACAATCAAGTTGGGTTACAGCAGATGAAAAATCTGCAACAGAGAGAGCAATAGATCTTGTTAAAGCTGCTGTTAATAGAGTTACCCACCATGAGCCACTTGCTCCAAGAATTGTGGAAATTAATCAAACAGCTCTTGTTATTGGTGGCGGCATTGCAGGTATGCAGGCTGCACTTGAAATAGCTGATGCTGGAAGAAAAGTTTACATTGTTGAAAGGGAGCCTTCTATTGGTGGGCACATGGCAAAATTTGACAAAACATTCCCCACTCTTGATTGTGCAGCATGTATTATGACACCAAAAATGGTTTCTGTTGGTCAGCATGAAAATATAGAGCTGTTAACATACAGTGAAGTTGTTGAAGTAGATGGTTTTGTTGGAAATTTCAAAGTTAAAGTTAGGAAAAAACCAAGATATGTTAATATGGATAAATGCACAGGTTGTGGTATGTGTATGGAAAAATGCCCAACAAAAGTTATTTCTGAATTTGAAGAAGGGCTATCTAATAGAAAAGCTATCTACACTCCATTCCCTCAGGCTGTTCCAAATGTGCCTGTAATTGATGCAGAGCATTGTCGTTTTCTTACTAAAGGTAAATGTAGGTTATGTGAAAAATTTTGTGAAGCAAATGCAATAGATTTTGAGCAAAAAGAGGAATTTATTGAGCTTGAGGTTGGTACAATTATAGCTGCCACTGGTTTTAAACTATTTGACCCATCAGTTGTTAAAAGGTTTGGCTATGGAGTGTATGATGAAGTTTATACAAGTTTACAATTTGAAAGGCTAAACAATGCAGCCGGGCCTACAAGTGGCAAAATCTTAATGAAAAATGGCAACAAGCCTGAAAGTGTAGCAATTATTCATTGTGTTGGGTCAAGGGATAAAAATTTTAATAAATATTGCTCAAGGGTTTGCTGTATGTACTCACTTAAATATGCTCATTTAATTAGAGAGAAAACAGGTGCTGATGTTTACAACTTTTACATAGATGTTAGAGCATTTGGTAAAAATTACGAAGAGTTTTACAATAGAGTTCAAGAAGAAGGTACAATATTTATTAGAGGCAATGTTGCCAAAGTTACAGATAAAGCTGATTCTCCAGAAGAAAAAGGTAAACTTATTGTAATTGCAGAGGACACCTTAACTAAAGAGCGGATTAGAGTGCCTGTTGATATGGTGATTTTAAGTGTAGGATTACAGCCAGCAGATGGTGCTGATGAAATAGCAAGAATGCTTGGAATTAGTCAGGATCTTGATGGTTGGTTCAATGAGCTTCATCCAAAACTTGCTCCTGTTTCCACTCCTACTGATGGAGTGTTTCTTGCTGGATGCTGTCAGGGACCAAAAGATATTCCTGATACAGTAGCTCAAGCAAGTGGTGCAGCAGCAGAAGCACTATCTCTAATGATGAGGGGCAAGGTGGAAATGGAAGCAACCACTTCATATATAAATCCTCAATTATGTGTTGGTTGCAAGCAGTGTATGGATATTTGTATGTATGGTGCTATTGATTTTAACAGCGCAAAGGGGATTTGCGAGGTAAATACCGCTGTTTGCAAAGGGTGTGGCTTATGTGCAGCTACATGCCCAAGCAAAGCTGTTACTGTAAAACATTTTAATAATGATGAAATTTTTGCTGAAATAGAAGCATTGGCAGTTTAAACTCAAATACGTTAAATTTTAAGGAGTTAATTATGAGTAAAAAAATTGTTTCTTTTCTCTGCAATTGGTGTACTTTTACAGCAGCTGATCTTGCAGGCACAAGTAGATTACAGTATAGCGACAATATTCGAATTATCAGGACTATGTGCTCAAGCAGAGTTGATCCAGTTTTTATTATAAAAGCTCTTATTGATGGTGCTGATGGTGTTTTTGTTGGTGGATGTCATCCAGGAGATTGCCATTATCAGAAAGGTAATTATTACGAAAGGAGGAAAATAGCACTCACAAAAACCTTGCTTCAATCAATTGGTATAAAAAAAGATAGATTGAGGCTCTCATGGATTTCTGCTTCTGAAGGGCCAAAATTTGCTGACACTATGAATGATTTCAGTAAAAAAATAGATAAGTTAGGTGAAAATCATCTGTCCAAAAATATATATTTGTAATAGGGCAAATTTTTTATTAATAAAGACCTCTGCACAAAAAAATAAATATATGGAAAAACAGGCAGTTATAATGGATTTTTTCCCTTTGCTTTGCTTAAAAGGCAGAATCCATTTTTCATTAACTATCCTGTAAGGGCAATTCATGAATTGCCCCTAGCAAATCCTAATCACTAAATCCTATATCCCAAATTGTTCCTACTACTAACTACCCACTACATACTACCTACTAATTTTTTTATAAAATTTTGCTACTTTTTATTGTGCAAAGGTCTTCATTATATATTTTTTTAAGCTTGACTTATTTTTTATTCTTGGTAAATATAATTTCACTAAATATTGAAAGGAATTTGGTATGAAGTTACCACAATTAAAAATTGGCAATTTAATTCCCAAATACCCTATTATTCAGGGTGGAATGGCGGTTAAGGTCTCTATGGCAAAGCTCGCATCTGCTGTGGCTAATGAAGGTGGTATTGGTGTAATTGCAGGTAGCGCTATATCAGGTGAAGAATTAAAAAAAGAAATTTTAAAAGCTAAGGAAATGACTAAAGGTATTATTGGTGTGAATATAATGTTTGCAGTGAAAAATTTTATTGAAGTTGTTAGAGCCTCTATTGAAGCTAAAATTGACCTTATAATATCTGGTGCTGGTTTTTCAAGGGATATTTTTGGTATTTGCAAAAGGGAAAATATACCATTTGTTCCTATAGTTTCATCACTCAAGCTTGCAAAAATATCAGAAAAATTAGGAGCTGCTGCTGTTATAGTGGAAGGTGGAAATGCAGGTGGGCATATTGGCACAGACAAAGATAGCTGGGAGATAATCAGGGAGATAAAAAAAGCTCTTTCAATTCCTGTAATTGGTGCAGGTGGAATTATAGATAGAGAAGATATGAAAAAGATGTTTCAGCTTGGAGTTGATGGAGTTCAGGTTGGGTCAAGATTTCTTGCGTCAATAGAGTCTAATGTTGCCCAAAGTTTTAAAGACCTTGTTGTAAAAGCAAAAAAAGGAGACATTGTTACTATTATGAGTGCTGTTGGACTACCTGCTAATGCAATTAAGACAAAATTCTCTGAGCTTATTTTAAATGGCAATCCACCAAAGCCAGAAAAATGCGATGGATGTTTAAAGGCATGCTCTAAAAAATTTTGTATTTTTGAAGCTCTAAATTATGCTCGTGAAGGAAATCTTGAGAAAGGTCTTTTTTTTGCAGGAAAAGATGCATGGAGGATTGATGAAATTCTTTCTGTAAAAGATATTTTTAAAAAATTTTTCAAAGATGATAAGTAATTTTAATGCTTAAAGAGATTTTTAAAAGTTTTTCCTTAAATAAAAGCCTTACTTTTTTAATGATTATTGGTGTTTTTATCAGCACCTTTGGGCTTTCTTCTATTATAATAATCAGCAATGGCACTAAAAATGAAATTATAAATGTTTTAAAAAACTTTGGCTTTGGCTATGATTCTATTCTTATTCTTGCAGGACCAGGAAAATTGTTTGCTCACCAACGGTATAAAACTACCACTCTAAAATTATCAGATGCTTTTGAAATTGCAAGAGCTGATTTTGTAAAAGGGGTTTCACCATTTAGTAGAAAATTTAGTATTCGAGCTAATTACAGAGATAGTTATTACAATGTTGACCTGTTTGGTGCATATCCACAATTTTCCACCTTACACAATTATCCAATTATGTATGGTAGATTTTTAAATTTAAAAGATATTAAAACCAAAGCAAAAGTCTGTGTTATTGGCAAAACTACTGTTACTAATCTTTTTAAAACTAAAAATATGAATCAGGTTGGGAAATTTATAAGGATTAAAAATCTATATTTTAAAATTATAGGAGTTTACAAACCAAAGGGTAGCTCAAAAAGATTTGACATTGATAGAAGGGTATTTATTCCACTTTCAACGTATAATGATATTCTCTTCCATTACGATTATATACTTGGTATGAAAGTGGTGGTAAACAACACTAAAAATATTGAAAAATATGTATCATATATTGAAAAAATTTTGCGAAAAAGACACAATCTTAAAAAGGGTGAAATTGATGATTTTAGAATTATAACCTCAAAAGATATTATAAATTTTGTTAATCGTTCAACAGATCAGTTAAGCAAATTGCTAATTGGCATATCAATTATTTCATTTATTGTAAGTGGGTTAACTATTTTAAACATTATGTTAACAACTGTTTTTAGAAGAATGAAAGAAATAGGTATCAGAAGGGCATGTGGAGCCACAAGAGGCAATATTATCAAACAATTTCTTATGGAATCTATTTTTACATCACTTTTTGGTGCATTTCTTGGCTTAATTACTTCAATAATAACTTTAAATATTCTGTCAAAAAAATTTCAAATGAAAATTTTAATTACCTTTGAGCCATTTCTTGTAACAATTATATTTGGAATTGTTGTAGGAATGATTTTTGGTTTCATTCCAGCTTTCAAAGCATCAAAAGTTGATCCTGTAAAGGTGATAAATGCTTGAATTTTTATTTAAAGGAATTATTAGAAATTTCACACAATACATTTTAGCGATTATAGGTTTAATAATAGGAATAACATCATTAATATCAATGGGATACCTTGGTATTGCAAATAAAATAAAATTATTCAATGAAATTGAAAAACAGGGTATCAACTTGGTGTTTGTTTATCCAGAATCAGCCAAAGCCACACCTATTCATCGAAATTTAGGTGGAATTTATCCTGTTTTAAAGCAGCGAGAATTGACTTTTTTAAATTCAAATATTCTATATTCTGTAAAAGCAGTTCCCTCAAAATTTTTCACAAGCAATGTAAAATATGGTAGAATGTCTGTTAATAATGTGGAAATTATAGGCTCAACCTCATCTTATCTCAATATTATGAATTACAAAATAGTTTATGGAAAAAAATTTAATAAAAATATTAAAGGGTGTTTTATTGGTTATACTATTTTTAAAGAGTTATTTAATAAAAATATTAATATTATTGGCAAAAAGATTTTAATAGCAAATAGATATTTTTCTATTGCTGGTATTTTAGGTGAAACAGGTGCAAGCAGTACAGGGAGAGACAAAGATAAAATAGTGATTTTACCAATAAATTTTTTTACAGAGCATATTAAAAATATAGATTATTACGATACCATATATATAAAACCATACAAATTAAATTTTATAACAGAAGTAAAAAGAAGCGCAAATTTTATTTTAAAATTTCTTGAAAACAACCTGAAAAATCCATTAAAACCTGTTGAGTTTACAGTGAGAAGCATGGATTATTACATTAAAAAACAACAAAAAATAGGGAATCTTATGGTAATTACCACTTTAATTGTCTCAAGCATTACACTTCTTGTTGGTGGAATAGGAGTTATGGCTGTAATGTTAATATTAGGCATTAAGGAAAGTAGAGAAATAGGGATAAAAAGAGCAATTGGTGCCACAAAGTTAAATATTTTTTTAGAGTATATTGCAAAATCCTTTTCAATTGCTTTTTTCAGCTCATTATTTGGGCTACTTTTTGGATTATTAGCATATATGCTAATAAATCAGATTTATAAATTATCAGCACCTTTTCCGATTTTTTATTCTGTTTGTGGCATAGTATCCACTTTTCTCATCTCTATTCTATTTGGACTTTATCCTGCATATAAGGCTTCAAAGATAGAACCTTCATCAGCACTAAGATACCAATGATTTTAAAACTTTTTTGAAAAAATAAAAATATTTTTAACGAAACTCTTGACAAATTTTCTTTTGTATAATAGGGCATCAAACGTCGTTTGTAATATAATAACTGAGGATAATTTTGCAAAAAACATACAAACTATCAAATTTAGTCCGGTATGCAGGTACTGGCTTAATAATACTTATAGGTATTATTTTAATATCATTAAATTTTTTTATCTACAAAGAGAACATTTCTAACCTTTCACGCCAGCTAACCAATCAGGTGATTTCATCTAAAAAAGAAATGCTAAAAAACATAGTATTACAAACTGTTACAATGATTAATGCTACAAAAAAGAGTACTATTTTTAAAGCACGAAAATTTGCAAAAACAGAGGTTTATTATGCATATAAAATAGCTGAAAATTTATACAACAAATACAGAGATATATATCCAGAAGAAACTATAGAAAGATTAATAGTTGAGGCTATTCGGCCATTAAGGTTTAACAATGGCAAAGGATATTTTTTTATTGTAAAGTTCAATGGTAAGGTACTTTTAAATGCCAATGCCCCATCTTTTGAAGGAAAGAATTTTCATAACTTACATGATAATCAGGGAAGGCTGATTTTAAAAGAGATGGCAGATATTGCAGAGAAAAATGGAGAGGGATACTATACATACAACTGGCATAAACCAGGTGATAGAAAGAACTTTTACAAAAAAATATCTTTTGTAAAAAGTTTTAAGCCATTAAATTTTTTTATTGGAACTGGAATATATCCTGAAGATATTATTAACAATCTGCAAAAAGATTTAATAAAAAAAATTGCTGCAATGAGATTTGGCAAAGAAGGTTATGTATTTATAAATAAATTTGATGGCACAGCTTTAATAACAGATGGAAAAATTGTTAAAGGCGGCAAAAAATTATGGCAGCTTTATAAAGCTCCAAAAAGGATTTCTGAAGTAAAAAAAATTTTTCAACTTGAATTAAAAGCAGCTTCAAAAGAAAATGGTGATTATATTCTTTGCTCATGGGAAAAACTCACAACACCTAACAAAATGTCTCAAATGCTTATATTCATATATGGAATTAAAGACTGGCAATGGATTGTTGGCTCTGGTGTTTTTCTTGATGATCTTGAAGCAATGCTTAAAAAGCTTAAAAATAAATTTTTAACAAAATTTGAGCGAGAAATAATTTTTTCAATCTCGTCTATTTTAATATGCTTGGTCATTTTTATTTTAATTACAAACAAATTTTCAGACTTTCTTGAAAGAGAGTTGAAAAAATTATCATCCCTTTTTGAAAGCTCAATTCATGAAAACAAAGAAATAGAATTAACCACCATTAAAATTGAAGAAATAAAAAAATTTGCTAAGTATATAAATGAAATCTTAAATGAAAAATATAAAATTTTAAATAATTTGCAAAAAAGTGAAGAGAAGTTCAGAAAGATTTTTGAATATTCCACAATTCCAATGCTACTCCTTGATAAAGATAGATTTATTGATTGCAACAATGCAGCTGTTGAAATGTTGAAAGCAGAGAAAAAAGAAGATTTATTCATTCATCCAGCTGAGCTTTCACCAGAATTTCAACCTGATGGGAGCAATTCATTAGAAAAAGCCAAAAAGATTATTAATGAAGTTTATTCAACAGGGAAAGCCAAGTATTTTCAATGGACTCATAAAAGGTTAAATGGTGAGATATTCCCATCTTTAATAAGTTTATGTTTAGTTCCCTACGAAGATAGAGAGGTTATTTTTGTTAGCTGGATAGATATTTCTGAATTAAAGAAACTTCACGATGAAGTAGAAAGAGAGAAAGAAAAGCTTGAAGTTACTTTACGTTCAGTTGGAGATGCTGTAATTACCACAGATGTAGAAGGTAAAGTGGAAATTATGAATAAAATAGCAGAAGAATTAACTGGCTGGACAAATGAAGAAGCCAGAGGTAAAACCCTTGAGGAAATTTTCAATATTGTAAACTATTACACAAGAGACCGTGTTACTAATCCTGTGGAAAAAGTTTTAAAAACAGGTAAAATAGTAGGTCTTGCCAATCATACTGTTTTAATTTCTAAAAATGGTAAAGAATATCATATTGCAGATAGTGCAGCTCCAATAAAAAATATAAAGGATGAAATAATAGGAGTTGTCCTTGTTTTTAGAGATGTAACAGAGAAAATAAAACAACAGGAAGAAATTATAAAAGCTGAAAAATTGAAATCTCTTGGTGTTATTGCTGGTGGGATTGCCCATGATTTCAACAATATTTTAACTGGAATCACTGGCAATTTATCAATAATGAAAGCTCAATTACTGGAAAACACAGTTGATATTAAAAAATTTCTTGAAAAAATTGATAAGATGGAATATTCTCTTGAAAATGCTATTCACCTAACCAACCAATTACTCACCTTTTCCAAAGGTGGAGACCTTATTAAAGAATCTATTAACTTAAAAGAGCTTATAGAAAATATTACAGAATTTAATTTATCTGGTAGCAATATAAAACCTGTGTATAATTTTCAGGAAACAGACTGGAATATTTCAGCTGACAAAAGACAGCTTGGCCACGTAATCTCTAATTTAATTATTAATGCCAAGGAAGCAATGGATAAAGCAGGCAAAATTTATATTACTGTTAGTTATGTTAAAAATCCCTTTATAAATAAAGAAAAAATCGAAGGAGATTATATTGAAATAAAAATTCAGGATGAAGGAAAAGGGATTAGCAAAACAATAATCAATAAAATCTTTGACCCTTTCTTTACAACAAAGGAAAGTGGTAGTGGGCTTGGGCTTGCAACAGTTTACTCAATTATCAGAAGCCACTATGGATATATTACAGTAGAATCTGAAGAGGGGAAAGGTGCAACATTTAAAATATATTTACCTGCTGAAAAAGTAAAAGATACTGATAAAAACTTAGATGAAAAAAAGGAGAAATTTATTGTTAGTCAATATATAAAAAATGTTCTGATTATTGATGATAATGAAATGATTCTTGATACCACAAGAGAAATCTTTCATTTTTTAGGTGTAAGTTGTACTACTTGCCAAAATGGCAAAGAGGCTCTGGAAATATTGAGTAAAAATCAATTTGATTTAATTATTACAGATCTTACCATACCTGGAGCAATGGGAGGAGAGGAAATTATAAACGAAATTTTAAAAATAGATCCTGAAGCAGTTGTCATAGTTACAAGTGGTTACGCAGAGTTACCTATTATGTCAAATTATGAAAAATATGGATTTAAAGGTAGATTGCTCAAGCCTTTTACCATTACAACAGTGGAAGAAGAGCTAAAAAGAATCTTTACTCAAAAAAAATAAAAGCCTTCCCTTTTTTCAGGGAAGACTTTGTTATATGATTTTACTCATTTTCCTGTACCAGCAATGTTTGATTTAAATAAAAATTTGCCATTAGCTCCAATCCCCATACAATTAGAGTTGGAATCGCAGCACCAAACATAAAACCTTTTATAACAGGAGCTATTGTAGTCATTGTTAAAATTTGAAGTTCAAATAGTATATCAAAAGCAAATATCAGGAAAAACGCAAAAAAGTAGGTATATTTAAATGGTTCCAAAGCTCCTTTCCACATATAAAGAAGTGAAATATTTGAAAACTCATTTAAATTTTGTAAATGGTGATGACATTTTTCTGCTAATTTATTTTTATCAATTTCTCTATTTTCAATAACTTTAATTGCAGTGTTGGTAATACCTGTAAAACCAAAAATCAGTCTATTTGCAAACAGAAAAAAGCCAAAACATCCTATTACAAAAGCTGAGCTTTCTGGATTGTTAGCAACCAATATTGAAAAAGCAAAAATTCCCCATAAAGCAAGACCAAGGGCAATTCCTGAAATAATAGCAACTATCCACCATAAAATTTTCTCTTTTTTCATTATTTTTTACCTCCATTATCTTTCTTTGAAGAAGAAATGTTTTTCAATTTAAATGAATGAACAACAGTATACAAATCAGGAGATAATGGATTCATATAAGTAAAAGTTGCCAATACAACATCACCAAAATGTAATTTTTCAGTACCACTTTTTAATTTCATTTCAAATCTTGTAATTATCCCGGGTTTTAACTCAATATTTACAGGAATATTTGAAACAATGTATTCTTTCTGATTTGATTTCTGCCCAGGGGTAAATACAAATGCTTCCTGAGTAATTTTCAACAAAGTGCCTCCACTATTTAAAATTGAGTAAGAAATCGCATGATTTTTCTTGTCATATTGAGCATCAATTACAATTGGAGATGCAGGAATAGTTTTAATAAGTTTTGCAACTGTTGTTTGAGTAAAAAATGAGCCAATGCTCCATCCTAAAATTAAAGCAACAAAAGTTACTATTAAAAAAATTGATACAGGTTTTTTCATTTTATCCTCCTTTTCTTTTTTTATTAACGGATTATTTCTAAAGCCTTATCTATCTTCTCTGCTATATTAATTTCAAACAATGCAATCGTTGGTAACAGCCACGACAATCTGAACCTATCTTTTCCATCTTTATTTTTCCCATAAAATACAACAGCAATTCTGCCAAAATTTGCTTCTTTCTCAATTTTTTTAGCTTCAGTTAAAAACTTTTTAGCAATATTGGGTAAATTTTTACAGGTTATAGGCTTGCCTTCCTGTCCTCTCTGTTTTACAAGTTCTGTTGCAGTTCCAACATTCCTAACAGCTTCAATCACATTCATAAGTTTATGTTTTTTTAAAAAAGATAATAAAATCGATGCAGCAGGTAATTTAATAATTGGCAAATTTTGGTCATTTTCCCTTAATTCACCATAAAGATAAGCTATCCCCTCTTTCATTCTAATATGGGCAAAAAGTTTTTTATTTTTTGGGAATTGCTCTAAAATTTCATCAACTTGAAAAACATTATCCCCTTCTGAATACGAATCTCCTTTTTTCTTTTTCCCTGTTTCGCAGGTAAAAAATGTAGTTTCGCCATTTTTTTTCCCCTGTAATAAATCAAGCCCCCAGCGTTTTAAGCTACCAAAGTTAAACTCTCTCTCTTTTTCTGGCTTACCAAGGGTTTCAAACACAAGAGTATTAAGTGCTTGAAGTTCTCTTAAATCAATTGGTTTCATTTTATCCTCCTTTAATTTATTTCGCATAAAATTAAGATAGGAAGGAAAAATTATTTGTCAAAAAATAAAAAAATTATTTAAAATTCTGTCAACCTGTGGTAAGGAAAAAAATATAGGTCTTTGACAGAATTATAAGAGATGAGAAAATTAATATTCATTGATATTACTTAAATTTTTATTTAGTTAAAAAACTTGACAATCATTGCAAAATGTGTAAGTAGTGGGAATTAGAGGTGTTCTCAGCCTACCTATGAGGAATTGAAACAATGATACTGTAAAAGAAAACTTCCAAGATGTGATGGGTTCTCAGCCTACCTATGAGGAATTGAAACACAGATGGTAAAGAAGTTGCTTTGAATGCAAATGAGGGTTCTCAGCCTACCTATGAGGAATTGAAACAGTGAAGCTATTTCAAAAACGAATAAACCTAAATTGTTCTCAGCCTACCTATGAGGAATTGAAACTA
>CAZIZE010000064.1:0-41292 GCA_964543655.1 uncultured bacterium | reverse complement strand
GTTTATTTAACCTGCCTTAATGGTTTAGTCAATAATATTTATTAATATAACATAAATGAAAAAGTGAAAGAAATAACTTTAAAAAATAAAATCTTAAAAAAGGTGGCAGAGATGGCAGAGGTGGCAAAACATAAGCCAACTAATTTAAATTATTACGAAAATTCTCTGCCACCTTTTTTTTGAGAAGCTGGCAGAAAGGTGGCAGAGATGATATTAAAATTGTTATCAGACTTTTGTTAATGTTAAGTTATAAGTGTATGCGCTGGTTATTTTTAGCATATAACATATTGAAATTGTTGAATAGTGGTGGACATTTTTTGTCAATTTTCATGAAAAAAACGGGTCAATTTACCATGAAAATTTACAAAAATGACTTTGGATTAAATTATCAAATATCTTTTTCATATTTATTTAAACAGAAACAAAAAATAGAGAAAAAAAATTTTCTGGTCGTTTTTTTTGCATTCACTGGTCGTTATTGTGAACCAATTTGGACAGCCATATTCCGCTATATTCCGTTATATTCCATTTTTGATTTTAAGAAAAAGATAAGTTTTTATAGGTAGATAGCGAGGAAATGCTTGAAAATAAAGGAGCACGCCCGAGAGGATTCGAACCTCTGACCTACGGATTAGAAGTCCGTTGCTCTATCCAGCTGAGCTACGGGCGCACATTTAAAAAGCTTTGAGTCATTAGCATAAGAATTTCATAAAATCAAGAAAATTTTAAATTGAATTTTTCTTTTTTAAACAGTTAAATTTTTTAGGAAATTCACTGCTTCTTCTGGTGGTGTTGGATTTATGAAAAAACCTGTACCCCATTCAAAACCAGCTGCATGCGATAATTTGGGAATTATCTCTATGTGCCAATGATAATGATCAAGATTGCCATTTACAAGGTCAGATGTATGAATAATAAAGTTGTATGGAGGATTATCAAGTGCCATGTTGAGCTTTTTAAATATATTGATTAACACATCTGCAAGAGATTCCATTTCATCATCACTGATGTTATAAAAGTGTGATTGATGTTTTTTAGGTAATATCCAAGTTTCAAATGAAAATCTTGGTGCAAATGGTGAAATAGCAATAAAATTTTTCTCTTCAATAATTACTCTTAATTGTGAATAAAGCTCCTGTGATATTATATCGCAATAGATACATCTTTCTCTGAAATCAAAATATTTTTTGGCTCCATTTATCTCTTCTTTTACAGTCTTTGGAATAATTGGTAGGGCTATTAATTGAGAATGAGAGTGTGCTAATGTTGCACCTGCTTCAAAACCGTAGTTTTTAAAAATAAGTATATATTTAAATCTTATATCCTGTTTTAAATCAAGAATCCTCTCTTTGTAAGCTGTTAAGATTTTTTTCACATGATGTGAAGTCATATCTGATATGTTTAAATTATGCTCAGGAGTTTCTATAATGACTTCATGAGCACCAATACCATTCATAAGATCATAAATACCAATTCCCCGTTTATTTAATTCTCCTTCTACCTTTAATGCAGGGTATTTGTTAGGAATAACCCTAACATCCCATCCAGGAGTATCTTTTTCCCTTGGAATGCTGGATATTGCATATATCTCATTTGGTGCATACATTTCATTTCCTGGACAGAAAGGGCACGCTTTTGAATCTTTGAATTCTTCTGTACATATCATTTTGGGAAAAGGTCGTTTTTTTCTAACCGAGGATATTATAACCCATCTATCAACAATGGGATCTCTCCTTAGTTCAGGCATATTTTACTCCTTGGGAGATATTATGGCAAAGGTAAAATTCTCAGGATTAAAGTATTTATTTACTGTATCAGTAATATCTTCTCTATTGATTTGATTTAATTTTTGCAGGTAAATTTTATTATAATCTTTGCCAAGACCATACAGTATGTTGAAAACATTGCTTGTGTTAATATTTAAAAATTTCTGGTTATAACTGTCAATAGACCCTTTTATAGAGTTTTTTGCTTTTAATATCTCTTTATTGGTAATAGGTTTGCTTTTTATTTCATATATTGATTCTTTTAATCTTTTAATAACAGTTTCTTCATTAGCCGCAGAGGTGGATACAAAAATTCCAAAAGCACTTGCCTCAAATCCTTTCATCATAAAAGCAAAAGTTGAATAGCAGAGCCCTTCCTTTTCCCTTAGGTTGTAAAAGAGCCTACCACTGTGATTGCCAATAATTGTCTTGATAATTTTCAATTTTATTACATCGTCATCATTAACTGGTGGTGCAATAAAACCAGCAGTTATGTATGACTGATTTTTTTTGTAAAATTTTCTGTATATTCCTCCCTTATTTTTTAAAGTTATTTGTTCATTTTCAGAAGGAAAATTCCCACTTTTTATATTATTGAATCTTTCACAGATAAAATCAAGATGTTTTTGTTTTAATTTTCCTGTAATACCAAATACTAAATTGTTGCTTAAATTTATTTTTTTATAATAGTTTACAATATCATCTCTGCTGATTTTTTCAACAGTTTCTATTTCACCTTTAATTGGAAAGCCATAATAGTGCTCTTTAAATATAGATTTATAAAAAAATCTAATTGATTCTGAAAAAATATCATCTTTTTCAGAAGCTATTCTGTCTAAAATCTCTTTTCTGGTTTTTTCCACTTCAGAGTCAGGAAATTGGGGATTGGTAAGTATATCGTATAATATGTCAGAACCTGCTTCAAAAAAATCATTCAATATAACTCCGTGGAGTCCTACGCTGTTTCTTCCTGAAAAAGAATCAATAAAACCAGAGAAGAAATCAAATCTATTTTCAATTTCTTTATATGAATAGTTTTCACTTCCTTTAATCCAAACTCTGGACATAAAATTGGACAGGCCTTTTTTATTTTCATTTTCAAATTTTAATCCACCTAACATAGCTATTTTAAAAGATATTAAGGGTAACCTGTCAATCTTTTGATAAATTATCCTTATCCCATTATCAAGAGTAATAAGTTGTGGAGATTTTTTTAAATTAGTTTTTTTATTTTTATATTTTGGTAATTTTTTATAGATATTGAAATTACCAATATTTTTATAACTCTCAGGGCCAAGAACTATTATACTACAATTATTAATCTTAAATATTTTTTTGTAAATTAATTTAAGCTCTTTTTCATCTATACTATCTGATATTACATCAAATTTTTCTTCATTTTTATAATCACCAGTTGTTAAATGGTAAAAAATAATATTTCTTGCCTCTCCTGAAACACTTTCCTGCATATATATTTTGTCAGTTTTAAAATTTATCTTAGCTTTTAATAACTGGTCGGGTAAAATAGGTTCAATTAGGAAATTGTTTAACTCTTTTATTAATGTTTCAATTACAGTTTCTGGATTGATATTTTTTGAAAATTGACAATGAATGTTAAAAATGAGAAAATTTTTTGTGAAATATATAAATGAGCTAATATCAGTAACAAGCTGAGTTTTAATTTTGAGTCGTTCCTTTAAAAATGAGTGCTCAAATTCTCCAAGCAGGGAACAAAGTAATTGGATACCTATAAATTCTTTTAAATTAGATGGTTTTATTTTGAAAACAGAATTAAGATAAAACTGATTAACATTTGAATGAAAAAATTTTGCCTGAAAACTCTTCTGAGCAGGTTCAAAGATTTTACAGCTTTTTATATAAGCAGGATTATTTTTATATTTTTCAAGTATTGATAATTTATTTTTCACTTCATTTTCAGTTAAATTGCCAACAATGACAAGGAGTATATTTTTAGGGATATAAAAGGTTTTATAATATTTTTTTATATCATCAAAAGAGATATTTTCTATACTTTTTTCATAACCAATAACAGGATTTTTATATGGATGTTTCTTAAAAATAGTTGAGAAAGTTTCATCTATTAGTAGCCTGAAAGGGTTATCTTTGCCATCTTTTAATTCTTCTAAAATTACCTTTTTCTCTTTTTTAAAATCCTCCTCTGTAAATGAAGCATGAAAAATCATACTTTGTAAAATATCAAAACCTTTCTGCCAATTCCTTTTAGGGATGGAAATATAAAATGCAGTTTCATCAGGAGACGTATATCCATTAATGGAACCACCTAAAGATTCAATTTTTTCTGTAATATCTTTTGCACTGAATTTTTCACTACCTTTGAAAATAAGATGTTCAAGAAAATGAGTAATACCTTCTTTACCTTCTATTTCATTACCACTTCCAGTTTTTACAACAAAGAAGATAGCAACAATATTTACATCTTTAATTTTTTCAAAAATAACTTCTAATTTATTTTTTAATTTGTAGTGAAAAATCTTTTTCATAGAAATCTATCCTCTATTTCAAGAAATTCTAAAATACCGTAAAAAAAGGAAAAGTGGAAAAAAAATTTCTCTGGAGATGTATTAACAAAATTTTCAAAATTTTCTTTTAATGTTTTTGAAAAATCGAGTTGTTCTTTTATTTCTAAAGCTTTTTTCTCAATATATTTAATTAATTCCTCTGTTTTTTTTTGAAAATCAAAATCTCCCTTACCATGTCCTGGAAAAATTTTGATATTTTTTAACCTTAATATTTTCTTTAAAGTCATGTAGTAATTTTTTAAATTTTTATAACTTTTAAAATTTTCATCAAATTCAAGAATAGGTGTAACAAAAGTAGAATTGAGAATAGTATCACCAGAAATTAATGCTGATTCATTAAATAAAAAACCAATGCTGCCAGCAGTATGACCAGGCAATTCTAATATCTTTATCTTACTTTTTTCAAACTCCAAAGTTTTTTCATTTAATATTTTAATAGGATTAGCAGATTCTTTGTTAAATTTATAAAAATCTTTAAAAAAAATTGTTAATTTTTCTATTAAATATTTTTCAAAACCAAATTTTTCCAAAAGATTTACAAAAGTTCTTTTTTTAAAATTTATTTTATCCTCATTTTTAGATGCGATTTTTGAATAATCGTTTTTATGGATAAAAACTTCTGTTCCAAAATTTTTTTCAAAATATCCAGCTAACCCTGAATGGTCAACATGACCATGTGTTAAAAGAATTCTTTTTATATCAGAAAATAATAAATTATGCTCATTAAAAGCTTTTTTTAAAATTAATAGAATATTTTCTGTATATGGACCAGTATCAATTAATGTTACTGGCTCCTCTTTAATTAAATAAATGTTTACTGCACTGTACGTAAAATAATCTGGCAGAGGAATATTTATTGTTACTAAAGATTTATCCATTATGAACTTTGCAAAAATGCTCTAAATCTATTTCATTCATAATCTCTTCAACAACTTCATATGGATTGAGTTTTTTATCTCTAATTTGTGAAATTAAATTATCACGCTCTTTATTGTAAAAAGTTTTTAAAATATTTTCCTGTAAATCATCATGAAGCAATTTCAGAAACATAAGCTCCCTTTTTTTCTTATTATGCTCTTCAAATTTTCCAGTTTCTATGAGATAATTTTTATGCTCATAAATTTTATCAACAGCCTCTTTTACACCTTTATTAAAAAGCGCAACAGTTTCTGCAATGTCAGGTATTTTTCTATCTTT
Organism: uncultured bacterium; assembly: GCA_964543655.1. Classification (GTDB taxonomy): domain Bacteria; phylum DYJV01; class DYJV01; order DYJV01; family DYJV01; genus CAZBLP01. Next base: position 35,768 of record CAZIZE010000064.1, on the reverse strand, counting down.
GTAAAGGTTTCTACTAAGGTCAAGCATAGCCTGTAATTCTCTTTTAGTTTTTGCAGCTCCCTCTCTATCAGCTTTATTTAATATAAATAAATCAGCAATCTCAAGTATTCCTGCTTTAATTGCCTGAATATCATCTCCCATACCAGGTATAACCACAACTATAGTTGTATGAGCAGTATCAACTATTTCTATTTCATCCTGGCCAACACCAACTGTTTCTACAATAACAACTGTTTTACCCATGGCATCCATTACATCTATTATTTCAGTTGTAGAGCTTGATAATCCACCAAGATGACCCCTTGTAGCAAGGCTTCTAATAAATACATCTGGATTTTCACAATGAGATTGCATTCTTATTCTATCACCTAAAATTGCTCCTCCTGAGAATGGGCTTGAGGGGTCTATTGCTATGACCCCAACTTTTTCTCCTCTATCTAAAAACTCAGAAATTAATTTATCTGTAAGAGTGCTTTTTCCTGCACCTGGTACACCTGTAATCCCAATAATATAGGCATTACCAGTGTATGGATATAATTTTTTTAACTTATCTCTATAACCTGGAGTTCTATCATCAATGTGCCTCATTAATCTGGCAGCAGTTCTAATATCACCTTCTCTCAATTTCTTAATAAAATCCTCCATTGTTGGTTTCTCCTGTAAAATTTATTCTTTTGGCTTTACATTGGCTCTAACCCACTCAACAGTGTCTTCAATTTTGCTTCCTGGTAAAAATATCTCCTTAATCCCAATTGCTTTGAGCTTTGGAATATCCTCTTCAGGAATAATTCCGCCACCCCATACTACTATATCATCAGCTCCTTTTTCTTTTAAAAGCTCCATAACTCTTGGAAATAAATATTCATGAGCACCTGCCAAACTGCTGAGCCCTATTGCATCAACATCTTCCTGAATGGCAGTTGCAACAATTTGTTCTGGAGTTTGATGGAGTCCAGTATAAATTACTTCAAAGCCAGCATCTCTAAGCCCTCTGGCTACCACTTTTGCTCCTCTGTCATGCCCATCAAGACCTGGTTTAGCAACCAATACCCTGATTTTTCTTTCATTGCCCATATACTTTACCCCCTTAAAATTATGTTATTATTTTTAAATTTTCATAAGAGCCTTAATTTCCGGTAATGCATCAAAAAAAGCATCAACTATTTCTGGATGAAACTGTTTGCCCTTGTTTTTTTGAATCTCAGAAACTACAATATCAAATTTTAATCTCCTTCTATATGAACGGTCTGAGGTCATTGCATCAAATGCGTCTGCAAGAGAAACAATCCTTGAGTTTAAAGGAATTTCATCTCCACCTATGCCTTCTGGGTATCCTTTGCCATCAAAACGCTCATGATGGTAATATATCATATCAATCATGTCTGGGAATTGCTCTTTCATAGGATTAAGGATTGTTTTCCCTATTATTGGATGTTGCTTAATTATTTCAAATTCTTCATCATTTAAAGATGTTGGTTTATTTAAGATACTTTCTGGTATCCCTATTTTACCAATGTCATGTAGTAAACTGCCAAAACCGATTTTTTTAACTTCCTCATCAGGTAAACCAAGTTTTTGAGCTATGACTTTTGAGTATTTGCTAACATTTGTAGAATGATAGTGAGTATAACTATCTTTAGCATCAATTGTCATTGCAAGTGATTGTAAGGTTCTTAAAAACATCTGTTGATTTTTATGATAGAGAATACCATTTTCAATTGCAATTGCTGCTTCATCAAATAGAATTTTTAAAGGAACAAATTTGTCTTTAATTTTTTCAAATGATTCATTAAAATTTAAAAGCAGAACAACTCCGATTATTTTATCAGCATTTTTAAGCAAATAAAATCCTATACTTTTATATGACATATCAATACCAATGTCCAATTTCTCATCTGTATAATAAAAACGCCACTTTTTATCTGTAAAATATTTTAACACATCTTTCAGATATAATTTTTTGGGAAGTTCTTCAAAAAGATCATGTTTTATCTGTTCAAATTTTTTTCTAACAGCAAAGTAATTTTTGTCACATTTTAATATATTAAATTCATTATTGAGATATAGTGCTACTAAGTCTGTTTTGATAATATTTTGTAAGTTCTTGATAAATACTGATGCAATTTCAGATAATTCAAGTGAATTATTAATTTGCTCTGATACTGAGTAAATTTCAAGAATCTCTTTTAATCTGAGGTTTTCATTTTCTATTTCAGAATTCCTGATGGCTTTCTCAATATGCTGAATTAATGATGTGATTTTAAATGGTTTTAATATGTAATCTTTAACACCAAGTTTCATTGCCTCAATAACAGACTCCACATTTCCATATCCTGTCATAATAATAATAGGTGGGACTTTCTGATACTCATTGAAAAGATATTTGGCAAAATCAATACCATTTAATGGCTCCATAAAAAGATCGCAAAGAATCAGGTCAAAATCTTCTGTAGCGAATAATGCTTTAGCATCATCAGTGTTATTTACTGCAACTACAGAAAAATTAAATGTTTCTAAAGCATCTTTTACAATATCAAGAATAATTTTATCATCGTCAACAACAAGTATTCTTTTGTTTTCCATAATCCCAAACCTTATACTGTGAAATTTTAAATAAAGTTCTTTACATCTTTTTGGTAAAAATGTAAATAGTATTAATTGAAATTTCTTTAAATAATAGATGGAGGTGCAATGGCAGATTTTATTCTTGGTACAGCAGGACATATTGACCATGGAAAAACTACGTTAATTAAATCCCTTACAGGTATTGATACTGATAGATTGAAAGAGGAAAAAGAAAGAGGGATTACAATTGAGCTTGGATTTTCTTTTATAAAAACCCCTGACAATGAGATAATTGGTATAGTTGATGTCCCCGGACATGAAAGATTTATTAAAAATATGGTTGCAGGTGTATGTGGTATTGATGTGGTAATGTTAATAATTGCAGCTGATGAAGGAATTATGCCTCAGACAGTTGAGCATGTGGAGATATGTAATCTCCTCGGGATTAAAAAAGGATTAATAGTTGTAACTAAAATTGATCTTGTAGATGAAGAGATAAAAGAACTTGTTAGAGAAGAGATTATAGATTTTAAAAAAAGTAATTTTTTAAAAGATGCACCTATCTTTTTTGTTTCATCTAAAACCAATGAAGGAATTGAAGAATTAAAAAATTACCTTTATACTCTTCCAAAGCAAACTAAAGAAAAGATTTCCAATGGATATTTTGTTTTACCTATAGATAGAGTTTTTACATTAAAAGGATTTGGCACAATTGTTACAGGAACTGCCATGTCAGGTAAAATTAAGATAGGTGATGAAATAAAGATTTTACCAGTTAATATTAATGGAAAAATTAGAAATCTTCAGGTTCATGGAATTCATGTTGATGAAGTTGTTGCTGGTCACAGAACTGCTATTAATATTCAGGGTGTTTCCAAAAATGAAATAAAAAGAGGAGATGTTCTTACAATACCTGACTACTTTAATCCATCAAATATAGTTGATGCGAAACTGCTCTACCTTTCATCTAATAAAAAGCCTTTAAAGAACAGGATTCAGGTTAAATATCATTCAGGTACCAATGCAGTTCCAGCTAAAATAATTATTTTAAATAAAAAAGAGTTAATACCAGGAGAAGAAGCTTTTGTTCAATTTATTTTTGATAGAAAGATTTTTAATGTTCATGGAGACAGATTTATAATTAGAAGCTTTGATGATAAAAAAACCCTTGGTGGAGGAATTGTTTTAGATGGCTCACCAGAAAAAAAGAAAAGATTCAGGGAAGAGAGTGTTGAGTATCTTAAAATTCTTGAAACTGGTGACCTCTTAGATAAATTAGATATTCTTATTGAGAAATATGGTAGTTATGGAATTGATATTGATTTATTAGTGGCAAAGCTAAACATAAGAAAAGAGATTTTAATTAATGAGCTAAAAAAATTAGACCTTTTGGTTGTTGATGCCAAAAAGAATATTTTTATAAACAAAATTAATTTTAATAAATTAAAAAATTTGGCACTTCAAATTATTGATGAATTTCATAAAAATCATAGCAAACAGCAGGGAATTGCCCTGGAAGAGCTGAGACATCGAATTTATTTAGATTTAAACTTTAATCTTTTTGAGTTAATATTGAATGAGCTGAAAAAAGATGGGAAGATAAAAATAGAAAATGGAGTGGTGTCATTATCTGAATTTTCAATTAAACTTAACAAACAGGATGAAGCAAAAAAAGAATCTATTTACAATATTATTAAATCTGGTAAAACCACACCTCCTTTTTTATCCCAAATTGTTAAAGAAGTTAACATACAGGAGAAAGAAATTTCAGATTTTGTAAATATTTTGATTTCAGAAAATAAAATAGTAAAAATTAAACCAGATTTTTTTCTTGATTACAATGTTTACAATGAAATTAAAAAAAACCTTATTAATTTTTTGAAAAAAAATGGAGAGATAAGTTTGCAAGATTTTAAAAAGATAATTAATGCTTCAAGAAAATATATGATTCCTATTTTAGAGCATTTTGATTCAGTAAAATTAACTGTGAGAAAAGGAGATAAAAGGGTTCTGCGAACTTAAACTATTTTTTATTAAAATTAAACTTGACATTAATAATAATTCTTTATAATAGGGGTTGTATTTTGTATACATTTTTTTAGCAGGAGGAAAAAGTGAAAAAAGTTATTAAATGGTATATTAAAATAGCAGATGCAATTAATGAAGGATTTGGTTTTGTTGCTAATTGGCTTACAACTATTCTTGTTCTTGTAGTATGCTATGATGTTTTTAATAGATATCTATTTGAACATACTAATCCAGCAATGTATGAGCTTGAGTGGCATATTTATGCAATAATATTTCTAATAGGTGCTGGATATGCACTTAAATATGATAGGCATGTTCGGGTAGATATTACTTATGCGAGATTTTCTCCAAAAGTAAAAGCTTGGGTAAATTTAATTGGTGCTTTTGTTTTTCTTCTTCCTTTTTGTGTGTTGGTAGTTTATGCTACAAAAGATTGGGTTTACCAATCATGGATGATTAGGGAGACTTCACCTGATCCTGGTGGACTTCCAATGAGATACCTTTTAAAATCGTGTGTTCCTCTTTGTTTTATTTTACTTTTTATTCAGGGGCTTGCTGAAGCAGGGAAGGCTTTTCTATTTATATTTGGTTCAGAGCAGGATAAAAATGAATTAAAATTAAATGAAATTTATGGAGAATAAAAAACTAATTTAGGAGTATAGTATGCATTTTACAGCATTTCAAGAAGCATTACCTGGTATTATGTTTTTATTTCTTTTTGCCATACTTTTAGGCGGCTATCCTGTTGCTTTTACACTTGGTGGAGTTGGATTAATATTTGGTGGAGCTACATTTGGATGGGATTTTTTTAAGTTGCTTCCTCTTAGGTTTTGGGGCAGGATGACAAATTTTACTTTGCTTGCAGTGCCACTTTTTATTTACATGGGAGTTATGCTTGAGAAAAGTGGAATAGCTGAGGAGCTATTAGAAACAATGGCAATGCTCTTTGGTAGATTAAAGGGTGGTCTTGCTATTTCAGTTGTTGTTGTTGGAGCTTTACTTGCTGCATCTACAGGGATTGTTGGAGCTACAGTTGTTACAATGGGCTTACTCAGCTTACCAACAATGTTGAAAAGAAACTATTCTCCAGAAATTGCAACTGGCGTCATATCTGCATCAGGTACACTTGGACAGATAATACCACCAAGTATTGTTCTTGTTTTGCTTGGCACAATTATTAATGTTCCAATTGGCGACCTTTTTCTTGGAGCAGTATTGCCAGGTTTCATACTTGTGGCAATGTATATTTTATGGATTCTTCTCCTTTCTGTTATTAGACCTGATTCTCTTCCACCAATGCCTGAGGAAGAGTTAAAGCATTTTAAAGGAAAAGTTGCTTTTAAAAGAGTGATGAAGGCTCTTGTGCCACCGCTCATATTAATGGTTGCTGTGTTAGGCTCAATTTTTGCAGGTATTGCATCCCCTACAGAAGCTGCTGGTGTAGGAGCTCTTGGGGCATCTATATTAACAATTCTTTATGGTAAATTTAATATGAAAACATTAAATGAAGTAATGCAGGCAACAACTTTTCTAACCTGTATGGTTTTTATTATACTACTTGGTGCCACTTCATTTGGTCTTGTTTTTAGAGGTATGGATGGTGATATGTTTATTAGAGGTTTAATCAAATCTTTACCATTTGGTAAATGGGGGATTCTCACAATAACAATGCTTATAATTTTTACAGCAGGTTTTTTTCTTGATTTTATTGAAATTACTTTTATTCATATACCTGTGCTTGCACCAATTATGATAAGCTATGGAGTTGATCCTTTATGGCTTGCTGTACTTATTGCAGTGAATTTGCAAACATCATTTCTTACACCACCATTTGGATTTTCTCTATTTTATTTAAAAGGTGTTGCACCACCTGAAGTAAAAACCGGGCATATTTATAAAGGGATAATTCCTTTTGTTGTTATCCAGTTAATTAGTATTGCAATTGTTGCTTTTTTCCCAAAAATTGTTACTTATTTACCAGAGATAGTTTTTAGAAAGTAACGTTTTATTTGGATGATGGAGGCAGGGTGTGGAGGTGGTGGAGTATTGGAACTTAAAAATTTCTATAAATAACTATTAATAAATTTGCAACTTCAAACAATATATGGTCTTGTATTTTTTCTTTTTTCCTGATATTAAATTTTAATGTTAATAGAAAATTTTATAGGTAGATATTTAAATTGGTATAACAGCAGAAATCTTATATTTGAGAGAAGTTTCAATATCCATTCACCTGAGCCTGAAAAAGAGAAAAAGCCATTACTTTACATTCATATACCTTTTTGTGAAGAGCTTTGCCCCTATTGCTCTTTTAACAGGTTTAAATTTGAAAGTAAGGTTGCACACAAATATTTTAAATATTTAAAAAAAGAGATAGAGATTTATAAAGATAAAGGTTTTGACTTTTTCTCCTCTTATATAGGGGGAGGCACGCCAACTATACTTATTGAAGAGCTTGCTGAAATAATAAATTTTATTAGAGAAAACTTTTCTATAAAAGAAGTATCTTGTGAAACCAATCCTAATCATCTTACTGAGCACAATATTTCAATTTTAAAACAATGTGGAGTTGATAGGTTATCTGTTGGTGTGCAAAGTTTCGACAATAATCTTTTAAAGCTTATGCAGAGATACCACAAATATGGTAGTGGAGAGGAGATAGAAGAAAGATTAAAAAATACCATTGGCCATTTTAAAACTTTAAATATAGATATGATATTTAATTTTCCCACTCAGAAAAAAGAGCACGTTATTCGGGATTGTGAAATTATAAAAAGGTTAAATGCAGATCAAGTTACATTTTATCCTTTAATGGCATCAAATTCAACGCAAAAAATTATCTGTGAGAAATTTGGAAAATTAAGTTATTATAATGAAAAGTTGCTATATTTTGAGATATTAAACCAGCTAAAGGGAAGTTACACTCCAGGTACAGCTTGGTGTTTTAACAAAAAAAAGAGTATGATAGATGAATATATTATAGATTATGACGAATATCTTGGTTCAGGGAGCGGGTCATTTGGATATTACAATGGTAGAATATTATCAAATACTTTCTCAATTTCAGAATATTTTCAGATGATTGATAAAGGTAAATTACCATTAAGAGCTGAGAAAAAGTTTACAGAATTAGAGCAGATGAAGTACGATTTTTTAATAAAGTTGTTTGGTATTAACCTTTCCAAAGAATTTATTGAAAAAAAGTATAATAAAAGATTTTATAAAAAGCTTTTTAAAGAGATTTTATTTTTTAAGTTTATAGGTGCTTTAAAAGAAGATGAAAAATGTTTTTATTTAACTGAAAAAGGGCAGTATTTCTGGGTTATTATGATGAGAGAGTTTTTTATAGGTGTTAATAATTTTAGAGATTATTGTAGAAGTTTAATTAAGGATGAGAAAAATGAACATTTATCAAAATTTGCCAAAAGTTGATAAAATTCTTGATAATTATGAGGTTAAACAATTAATTGAGAAATATGGAAAATCAATAGTAAAGAAATTTTTAAATGAAATATTGGATGAAATTAGAAAAGAAATTTCTTCAGGAAAAATTAAGAATATTAATAAAATTAAAATAGTAGAAGATATTGTTAATGAACTTAACATTAAATTAGAATCTTATTTTTCTTCAAAGTTGAAAAAATTAATTAATGGCACAGGTATAATTTTACATACCAATTTTGGTAGGGCTCCTCTATCTGAAAAGGTTTTAAAAAATATAGCAGAAATTGCTGGAAATTATTCTAATCTTGAATTTGATATTAACAAAGGGAAAAGGGGTATCAGGTATCAGAATATTATAAAATATTTTTCTGATTTAACAGGAAGTGAAGATGTTTTGGTTGTTAATAACAATGCTGCTGCTGTTTTGCTCATATTATCAGCTCTTGCAAAAGGAAAAGAAGTAATTGTTTCCCGTGGAGAGTTAATAGAGATAGGTGGATCTTTTAGAATTCCTGAAGTAATGGAGCAGAGTGGAGCAATTTTAAAAGAAGTTGGAGCTACAAACAAAACTCATGTTAAAGATTATTTAAATGCAATTAATGAAAATAGTGCACTTTTATTAAAAGCACATACAAGTAACTACAGAATTATAGGTTTTTCACAATCTGTTGAAATAGAAGAACTTGTTGCAATTGGTAAGCAGCATAATATTCCTGTTGTATTTGATCTTGGAAGTGGATCATTAATAGATCTTTCTAATTATGGATTACCTGAGGAGCCTGTTGTAAAAGATATTATAAAAAAATGTGTGGATTTAGTTACTTTTAGCGGTGATAAACTGCTTGGAGGACCACAGGCTGGAATTATTTTAGGAAAAAGTAAGTATATTTCAATATTGAAAAAGCATCCTTTAAATAGAGCATTAAGAATAGATAAATTCACTTTAAGTGCCTTAGAGGTTACTGTTAAAGAGTATTTTCACGAGAAAAATGCATTGAATAATATTTTATCTTTAAAATTGATTACAGAAAAATTGAATAACCTCAGGAAAAAAGGGAACAAATTAAAGAGATTGATTAAAAATAAAAAAATTAGAGCTTTTTTAAAGGAAGATTACTCATATGTTGGTGGTGGTGCATTTCCTATGAATAGAATTTCCACAATTGTTGTTGAAATAAATCATGATGATTATTCTGCTTCTGAAATTGATTTAAAATTGAGAAAATGTAAATTGCCAGTTATTGGAAGAATTAAAAATGATACCTTTATACTTGATTTAAGAACTATTTTTGAAAATCAAATTAATGAGCTTGCAAATGTTATTAACACGACTCTTATTTAGTTTATTTTTTGTATTATTATTTTTTAATATAAATTTTCTAAATGCAAAAACAATTACCTATGCATTTGTAAAGTATAAAAAGTTAAGAGTCAGAGAAGAGCCCTCAAGAAAAGGTAAAATTATTTATATGTTAAAACGAAATAACAAGGTAGAAATTTTAGATAAAAAAGGAGTTTATTATAGAATTAAAGTTAATGATGCAAATATTGAAGGTTGGTCTTATTATAAGGGTTTTTATAAATTTCAAAAGGTAGTACTACCAGACTATAAAGTAAATTTTGAATTTAATGCAATTAACAAGGAAACTGAAAATAAAATATTAGAATTTAAAAGGATTTTGAATTTTGATTTTTACAAAAGGGATGTTAAGGTCACCTTTTCATATGAAAAAAAATATAATACAGGTAGAATATTTGTGGAAACAGATTTTAATCAAAATTATTACAATAGTGAAAAAGCACCATCTTTAAAATCTAATCAAGTTGATTTATACCCTTTTTTAAAGTTTGGCTTTATTTTTAAAAAATTTTTTAGAAATATTTCATATAAATATAATGCACTTTCAGAGTTTCTTAAAAAATTTAATATTGATATTTTGCTGAAAAAAAATGAAACAAATTATGTAATTTTAGAGATGTATCTTGAAAAATCTCTCTATATTTTCAGACCATACATCTATGTAAAAAAAGAAGGATTTAAACTTATAAAAGTTTTTACTGATAATAGAGAACTTGTAAAAAAAAGTTATATTTTTTCTTTAGGCCCACCTTATTTATCTGATGGAACAAAAACTGTTTTCTTTTTAATTTACGATTTTTTTAACATGGGAGTGTAAGGAGAAAAAAATGAGAAAAATTTTTATATTAATCTTTATTTTAACCTTTGTAACCATGCTTTTTTCATCAAATGGTGGCAATATAACTTATTTAAATAAGCTTATTTCAAATGGTTATATTGATGTGGCAATAAATTATGGAAAAGAGTATAAAGATGATCCAAAAATTGAAAAAGCCCTTTTAAATCTTTTACTTGAATATGGCAAATATAAAGAGATAATAAAGTTGTGCCAGAAAGGCTATAGAAATAACTTGGAATTAGTATTTGCTACAAAAGCTTACATCTTTATGAAGCAGTTTGATAAAGCATTGATTGGTCTGAATAAATTGCAGAATAAACCAATTTACTCTGACCTATTCAACCTTTACAATGGAATGATACTTTTGAAAAAATTTAACTATATTTCTGCAATTGGTTACCTTGAAAAAATTAAAAATAAATCAGATATAGTAAAAAAGATTCTTGTTAAATTATATGCTTATACAGGTAGCACAGAAAAAGCTCAAAAAGTTTTTAACACTTTAAAACATCCATCTCAATATCTATATGCTTTGATTTTATATAAAAGCCATAAATTTAAAAAGGCTATTGAGGAATTAAAAAAAGTTCCACCAGGTGATGATAAATTTATCCTTTTGTACAACTCTTATTTAAAAATTGGTAACCTTAAAGCAGCAGAATCTATTTTAAAAAAGTTAAAAGAGAGAAACAGAAAGAGCACTTTTTATAAAAACATTAAAGTGTTAATTGATTATAAAAACTATGATGAAGCAGTTGCAAGGCTTTTGAAAGCTAATGACAGTTATAATAAATATTTTTATCTTGGTGAAATTTATTTTATCAAAGGTGAATTTTTTAAAACTATTAAATATTATCAACTTGCATTAAATTTTAGTAGAAACTCAAAAATATTTTACAAGATAGCATTAAGTTATGAAAAAAATCATCAGTTATCAGAAGCAGTGAAATATTATGAAAAGGTTATTTCCATGCAGGATTCTGATTTTTACTATATAAACTCTCTGTACAAAGCTGGAATCTGCTATTACAATATTGGAAAATTTAATGAATCAGAGAAATATTTACTTGCTTATCTTGAAAATAACAATGGATTGTTAAAATTTGTTGCAGAATCATTAAATATATTGTCAAATATTTATGAAAAAGAGGGTAATTTTGTTAAATGTATAGATATTTTAAATAAAATAGAAGATATTGCAACAGATAAGTCAGAAATTAGAAAGCTTGATTTTAGAATTGCAGAGTTATGGATAAAGTTGGGAAAATATAATTTTGCTGCAAATGTTTACAGAAAATATTTTCCTGTTAAAGATAAAAGGGAACTATTTGTTTTAAGAAAATTAGGTGAAATTTATGAAAAAGCAGGTAATTACAATGGTAGTAATATTTTTCTACTTGAATATATTAATAAAATGGATAGATTTATTCCTGAAATATATTTAAAAATAGCATTAAACTATTTATACCAGAATAAAGTTGATAAATCTAAAAAGTATTTGCTTGAAATTATTAATAATGAAAAAAGTGGTACTTTTCTTGAAGAAGCTTTATTCTATATGGGACGGATAAATTACAATTTAAAAAATTATAAAACTGCAGTAATATATTTTAACAGATTATACTTAATTAATAGATTTTCACCTCTTTCATTAAAAGCTGTAAAATATCTGGCATATTCTTATTTTATTTTAAATGACAGGGAAGATTTTATAAAATTTTTTAATAAATTGCCATCAATAAATTCCTTTATTCAAGAGTTTAATATATCTTTAAATGATATTTCAAAATTTGTAAAAGATAGAAACAAGCTTTCCATAAAATTGCCTGATGAAGTAAAGTTTGACTATTTTACAAATATTTTTAAAGAATTAAATCAGAAATCTAATGAAGAGATTTATGCTTTTATTAATGAGAATATATTTACAGGTGATAAAGTTATCATATATTATTATGCTGGAAAAATTTTGAAAAAAAGAGGATTGGAAGATAGAGCTGTTTTTGCTTTTAACAAATTTTTAAATAATGGCTTTGTTTCAAAATATTATTTTGAATATAAAGAGATTCTTCCTTCAATGCTTCTATACTACTTTACAGAAAAAGATTTTAAAAAGATTTTAAATTACTTCCCAATATTTTCCCATATAGATAATTTACCCACTCAATCCCTTTTTATAATAGGATATTCAGCTTATAAATTGAGATTAGATAAAGTTTCCCAAAAGTATCTTTCAAGTTTTATAACTAAAAGCAGTAATGGGGAGAATCTTTTCAAGGCTGCTTTTACACTTGATAGGTTAAATTTCTATGATAATGCAATAGCTGGTTATAAAAAGGCATTAAAGTATCTAAAAGATAGTTCTACAAAAATGGAAGCTTTATACTGGCTTGGAGAGATTTTTCAGAAAAAAGGTAAATTGAATCAAGCGTTAAATTACTTTTTACAGATTAAACTCCTATTTCCCTTTGATATAAAATGGACACCAACAGCTTCTTTTCAGGTGGCAAAAATTTTTGAAAGTTTAGGAGAAAAGAGAAAAGCATTCAAAGAGTATTCGTATATATTTAATCATTTAAAAAAAGATGATCCAAGAAAAGAATTTGTTGCAAATAGAATTAAAGTGTTAAAAGGAGAAATAGTAAATGGAAATCATTAAAGAAATAATCAAATTTGGAGCATTGGTGGAGAAATTTGGGTTAATTTCCTCGCATTCAGGAAATATAAGTGTTAGAGATGATGAATATATATATATTACAAAAACTAAAACAATGCTTGGTGATTTAAATGAGAATAGTATAATTAAAGTTAGTCTGTTTAAAAATGATGAAAATTTAGAAGAAGCTTCTATGGAGACAATAGTACATAGGGCAATTTATAAATCATCAAATTATAAAGCAATAATACACACTCATCCAGTTTATTCTATTACCCTTTCTCTTGTATTAGAAAATTTTATTCCACCAGACTCTGAAGGGAAATTAATCCTCAATAATGTGCCTGTTTTAAAAGCAAAGCAAACAGTTGCATCAGCTGAGGTTGCTGAGAAGATACCTATGTTCTTCAAAGATGGTAAAGCAGCTATTATAAGGGGACATGGTGTTTTTGCTGCTGGTGAGAACCTTGAAAAAGCATTTTATTACACAACTGTACTTGAAAATTCTGCTAAAATATATTATCTGACAAAATTATGGATATCATCAAAGCTCTCATAAAACCTATATTAATAGTAACAGTTTTTGTTATTCTTGCATCTATTGGTTATATTGTTCTTGAAGGTTTTCCACCTCTTGATGCTCTATATATGACTGTTATTAGTATAACCACTGTTGGATATGGAGAAGTTAGGCATCTGTCTGAGCTTGGCCGTGTGTACACAATGGGAGTTATCATAGTTGGTTTTGTTCTTGCAGGTTACACTGTTTCCACAATTTCTGAAAAATTTATTGAAGGAATTGTTACATTTGACAGAAGGAGAAAAAAAATGATTAAGCTTATAAGTGATCTCACAGACCATTATATTATATGTGGATATGGGAGAATTGGTCGGGTGATAGTGGAAGAGCTTGCAAAACATAATAAAGAGATAGTTATTATTGAAAATAGCAAAGAATTTTATGATGAGCTTATTACATCAAATAAACTTTTTTTAGTTGGAGATGCAACTGATGATGAAATTTTAATAGAAGCTGGTATTGAAAAAGCCAGGGGACTCATTGCTGCACTACCAAAAGATTCAGATAACTTATTTGTTACTCTAACAGCAAAACAGCTTAATAGAGATCTTTTTATTATAGCAAGGGCAAATAATGAAAAATCTGAGAGAAAGTTAATAAGAGCTGGAGCAGATAAAGTTTTTTCACCTTATACTATAGGTGCAAGGAGAATGGTTTCTGCAATCTTGAAACCAAATGTATTGGATTTTCTTGATTTTACTCTTCATCATACAGCTGTAGATTCTGATAATATTGCTATTGAAGAGGTAACATTAAAAGATGATTCTCAATTGGTTAATAAGACACTTGCAGAGTCAGGCATCAGGAAAAATTATGATGCAATAGTTGTTGCTGTTAAAGATAAAGATGGGAAAATGATTTTTAATCCAAGATTTGATTATGTTTTACAGCCTTTTGACACTCTAATATTAATAGCAAGGCAACATAATTTTAACAAATTAAAGAATGAACTTTTATCTCCATCAGAATAGAAATGCTGTGAGAATATAGTCTGTTATTAGTATGAGAACAGAACTTAAAACAACTGAATATGTTGTTGCTTTGCCAACTCCCTCTGCTCCTTTGGTTGTATAATAACCAAAATAGCAACCAACAAATGTTAGAATAAAGCCAAAAAATAGAGACTTAATTAAACCATTGTATAGATCATCTATTTTTACAAATTGATAAATTTTATCCCAGAAAATACCTGCATTAACACCAAGAACTTTAACCCCAATAAAATATCCTCCAATAACCCCTATAAAGTCAACAATTACTATTAAAAGTGGCATCATAATAATTCCAGCAAGAACCCTTGGTACAATTAGATAACTAACAGGATTTACCCCTATAACTTCCATAGCATCAATCTGCTCTGTAACTCTCATTGTGCCAAGCTCTGCTGCTATAGCTGAACCTGCTCTTGCAGTAACCATTAGGCTTCCAAGCACTGGTCCCAATTCTCTTGTCATACTAAGTGCAACTGTAACACCAATCAAACTTTCTGCTCTAAACATTTTAAATGCATAATAACCTTCAAGAGCTAAAACCATACCTGCAAACAATCCAGTAAGCACAACAACAAAAAGTGATTGAACCCCTATAAACTCCATCTGTTTAAATAGATTTTTTATTCTCAAATTAAAAGTAAATATCTGTCCAATTGTTTCCAATAGTAGAAAAAACATTTTACCAGCAGCAAATATAAAGTTGTAAACATATATTCCAATGGAGTTAATTACCCCTATCATAGACTACTTCCTTTCTATAATTTTTACCAACATTGCATAAAATTTCATAAGATATTGTATTGATTTTATTTGCAATAATATCAATATCAACTTGCCTTTTCTCATCTCCAAAAAGGATAACTTTATCACCAATTTTAATATCTTTGTTATTAATATTGACAACTAACCAGTCCATGCTTATTCTTCCAACTATTTCACAAAGGTGATTATTAATTAATAGAAAACCATTGTTGGAAAAAGCTCTACTAAAACCATCTGCATATCCTGCTGGAATTAAAGCACATTTCATGTTATCTTTTTCCACTGTAAAAGTCCTGCCATACCCAATAGTATCCCCTTTTTTAAAAGTTTTTATTTCCACCACTTTTGATATAAATTCCATAACAGGTTTCAATCCGAGCTCTTTTTTCTTTTTTAAATTCCAGTATGAGCCGTAAAGTATAATACCAGGTCTTACCATGTCAAAATGTGCCTCTGGAAAGTTAATTATTGCATCACTATTAGCACAATGAATTGAAACATTAACAAACTTATTTTCATATAAAAATTTTCTTAAATTTTGTAAAATTTTAATTTGAGATTTTGTAAATTCCAGATCATTGTCAGCTGCTGGAAAATGAGTTAAAACACCTTTTAAGTTTAAAAAACCATTGCTTTTTATAATTTTTAAAGCGGAAATAAATTCTTCTGACCAAACACCACATCTCCCCATTCCAGTATCAATTTTTAGATGAATATTTAAAGGAAAGTTAATTGATTTTACATTATTTAAGTCATTAATTGATGAAACAGTTAGTTCATAGGGAAATTTTTTACTAAGTTCTATATCTTCTCTGTAAATTTTTCCAATTGATACTATTTTCAAATTAAGGTTAAGATTAAATAATTTTTCTGCTTCATAAGCACATGCAACTGCAAAATATTTTACATTATGCTTAAAAAGCTCTTTTGTTACTTCTTCACTACCATGACCATAAGCATTGGCTTTGACAACAGCAATAATCTCAGTGTTCTTTTTAATAATCTTTTTTATTATTTCCAAATTGTTAATAAGGTTTTTTAATTTAATTTTAATATAGGTGGGACGCTTATCCAACATTCTATAAAAGGGAAACACCTTTCTCTTTATTAAGTTTTAATTTTGTTAAAAATTTATTTGTAAGAGTATCTCTAATTTTAATATATTTTTCCATGGTCTCTACAGCAACCATTCCACCTGCTGAATTTTCATGTCCTCCACCACTGCCAATATTTTTAACTATGTAAACAGCTAATTTTCCGGCAATTTTTTGCCTGCTTTTTGTTCTAATGGAGAAAAAAAGATTCTCCTCAAAATATGATAAAACAAGTACCCAGTTAATATTTTTCATTCTAATTAAAAAGTCAGCAACTTCAGCTGAAATATCAGGATAGGTTACTTTTCCAAGATCTGTGATAATAGCTTTTTGATAAATTGTAACATTTTTAAGTGCTATGCATATTTTCTTGTAATACTCTTTTGTTAATGGTGGATTTTCTATTTTTCCAATTAGTTTCATTGAAGCTGTGTCAAGAATGTATTGCATTATTTCAAGGTCTAATTTTGTAAAATCTCTGGTAAAATTATTGGTATCAGTTTTTAATCCATAATAGAGGGCTGTTGCTACTCTAATATTTAAAGGTATATCAAAAGCTCTTAAATACTCTGCAACAATTGTACTTGAACTGCCAATATTTTCCCTTATATCTGCAAATGCTGCTTTTTTACTATCTTTCCTTAATGGATGGTGGTCTATTACTATTTTGGGGATAATTTCTTTTGATAATGGTTGATTTCCAGCACCTACCTGACAATCAAAAAGCGCTATGTTCATATTTTTTCTAAATTTTAAATTTTTAAAAGGATGAAGGTTTATCCTTAACCTTTTTATCATTTCTTTGTTTTCACTACGACCTATTATACCTCTGTAATATATTTTAGAGCTTTTCTTAAAATGGCTAAGCAGGTGTGAAAAAGCAAAAGCTGAAGCAATAGCATCAGGATCTGGATTGTTGTGAAGTATAAGTTTCCAACTTCTTGTATTCTCTATTACTTTTAATAATAGTTCAGTTTTTAAATTCTCTTTTGTCATATTATCTGAGCTTTTATTTCAAATTATATTAATAGCATATCATTCGAATTTTTTTATGTCAATATCATTTGAAATTTTTCAAAATTTATTGTATTTAAATTTATATGCAAAAAATAGTTATTGAAGGTGGAAACAGACTTTTTGGTGAAGTGGAGATTAGTGGTGCTAAAAATTCTGTGCTACCTATACTTGCAAGTACAATATTACTTGATAAACCAGTTACAATTAAGAATGTTCCTTATCTAAGAGATGTTGTTACTTTTATTAAGCTTTTACAGATCCTTGGTGCAAAGGTAGAATATAATAATCATTCAATTTTTATTGACCCCTCAACTATTAATAATGTTGAAGCACCTTACGAACTTGTTAAAACAATGCGAGCATCAATTCTTGTATTGGGGCCTCTTGCTTCTAAATTTGGTAGAGCTAAGGTTTCACTACCAGGTGGATGTGCAATAGGAGCAAGGCCAGTTAACTTCCACATAGATGCAATGAAAAAATTAGGTGCAGATGTTGATATAGATGGTGGTTATATTGTTTTAAAAGCTAAAAGATTAGCAGGAAATTCGTTTTATTTTGATATCCCTTCTGTAACAGGTACAGAAAATCTTCTAATGGCGGCTGTTTTTGCTAAGGGTATAACTGTTATTGAGAATGCAGCAACTGAGCCTGAGGTAGTTGACCTTGCAAATTTTCTGAAATTAATGGGTGTAAAAATTTCAGGTGCTGGTACTGATAAAATTGTTGTTAATGGTGTAAATAAGCTAAAAAATGTTAATGAATACAGTCCAATCCCTGATAGAATTGAAACAGCAACTTTTATGGTTGCTTCAGCAATTACCAATGGAAATATTTTAATTAAAAATTGCAATTTAAATCATCTTGAAGCTGTTGTTAATAAATTAAAAGATTGTGGAATAAAAATAGTGTTAGAGGAAAAAGGGGTCAGGGTAATTGGTACTGATAATATTAAATCAGTTGATATTAAAACAGCTCCATACCCTGGATTCCCAACAGATGTTCAGGCTCAGATAATGGCTTTAATGTGTTTTTCATCTGGATTATCTGTTATTACAGAAAACATTTTTGAGAATAGATTTATGCATGCAACAGAGCTTATGAGAATGGGTGCTGATATAAAAATTCAGGGTAATACTGCTATTGTTAGAGGAAAGGAGATACTTAAAGGAGCCAAATTAATGGCGTCAGATTTAAGGGCAAGTGCTTCATTAATCCTTGCTGGTTTAAGGGCTGCTGGCACAACAGAAGTTTCCAGAGTATATCATCTTGATAGGGGATATGAAAATTTTGATTTAAAGCTTGAAAAATTAAACGCAAAAATATATAGGATAAAAGATGCCTGATAATATCTATAAAAAACTTATAAAAAAATCTTTCCAGTTCTTAAAATTAAATGATTACGATTTGTTATTGAATAGGATTTTACTTGAAGTAAAGGAATTTCTCAATGCAGAAGCAGGTACAATTTATGTAAAAGATGAAGATAATTTAATATTCCAATACACTATTAATGATGTTATAGAGCAGGAGCAGACAGATTTACGTTTTTCCAAAATAAAACTTCCAATTAATAACAGATCAATAGCGGGATTTGTTGCTAATAATAAAACAACTTTAAATATTCAGGATGTTTACAAATTAGATTCATCTCTACCATATTCTTTTAATAGCAGCATTGATAAATCCACTGGTTATAAAACTAAATCTATGCTTACTATTCCGATCACTGATTCTAATAATAACCTTCTTGGTGTAATGCAAATTATTAATAAAGTGGCAAAAGAGGGTAAAAAAAAGAGAATAGTTCCATTTAGCAAAGAAGATGTTGAAATTATAGCAAATTATTTTGCCTTGCAAGCTGGTATGGCACTTGAAAGAGCTATCTTAACAAGAAGCACTATTTTAAAAATGATTCAAATGGCAGAAATGCGTGATCCAAAGGAAACTGGAGCACATGTAAAAAGGGTTAGTAATTATTCTGCTATTATTTACAATAAATGGCTCAGTCTAAAGGGGCTTGATGATGAATCACATATTAGAGAAATCGACAATTTAAAACTTGGTGCCATCCTTCATGATGTAGGGAAAATAGGTATACCTGATACTATTTTGAAAAAGCCAGGTCGGCTTACTGATGAAGAATTTAAAGTAATACAATTTCACACAGTTTATGGTGCATTACTATTTGATCCAATAAAAACAGTCTTAGATAAAACAGCAAGAGATATTGCTTTAAATCACCATGAAAAGTGGGATGGTACTGGTTATCCTGGTTTTATAGAAGATTACAAAAATGTTAAACCTGAGGATATTTGTCAAAAGCCTAAAAAGGGAGAGGAAATTCCAGTTTTTGGAAGAGTTGTAGCTGTAGCTGATGTTCTTGATGCTCTTTTGTCAAAGAGAGTTTATAAACCAGCATGGACTTTTGAAGATGCTGTTAAAGAGATTAACAGATGCTCTGGAACACAATTTGATCCTGATATGGTAAAAGCATTAAACCTTTCACTTGAACCTATTAGGCAGGTTTACAATTTTTACCAAGAATAGCCTATGATTGAATTTCTAAAAAAAGTCCCAATTTTTTCCAATCTTGAAGAAAAAGAATGTGAAAAAATAATTAAAATTTCAAAATTAAAAAAATTTCAAAAAAAAGAAGTTATATTTGAAGATGGGGAAAAAGCAAAGGGATTTTATATTGTTTACAGTGGAAAAGTTAAAATTTATAAGATCTCTTTTGATGGGAAAGAGCAAATTTTGCACATTTTTGGGAAGTTTCATATTTTTGGTGAAGTTCCAGTATTTGCAGACAGAACATATCCTGCAAATGCTATTACCCTTGAAAACTCAGAACTTCTTTTTGTTCCAAAAGAGGAATTTATTCATTTAATTGAAGAATATCCACAAATTGCGCTGAATATGCTTTCAATACTTTCTATGAGGCTTCATACCTTTACAAGTATAATTGAAAATCTTTCATTAAAAGAAGTACCTGCGAGATTGGCGTCTTTTTTAATCTTTCAATATAAAGAAAAAAATAAAATTAATATTACCCTTTCAATTAGCAAGAATCAGCTTGCATCACTACTTGGTACAATTCCTGAAACATTATCTCGAATATTGAATAAATTTTCACAACAGGGGATTTTAACTATTGATGGTAAATCAATAAAAATTAATAATATTGAAAAATTATTTGATATAGCAGATGGAATAGTTAAATTATAGGTCAAAATTCAAAACTCTACATTTACAATCTTAGAGAATAAACCTTACAGCTTTAATTAAATTTATTGAAAAAAGAGCCAAATTTTGATACTGAAAAATTTATGGCTAAACTTGAGAGAGGATTAAAACTAATTGATATTTTCAGTATATCCACCGGTGCTATGGTTAGTGCCGGTATTTTTATTCTTCCAGGAATTGCATATTCAAAATGTGGTCCCAGTGTTATCTTAGCATATTTTTTAGCTGGTTTATTGTCAATCCCGGGAGTTTTCAGTATTGCAGAATTGGTTACAGCAATGCCAAAGGCTGGTGGTGGCTATTTTTTTGTAACCAGAAGTCTTGGTGCTGGTGTTGGCACAGTTGCAGGTGTTTTAAGCTGGCTTTCTCTTATTTTTAAGACAACTTTTGCACTTGTTGGATTATCAACATATCTTATCCTTATTATCAGCATAAACCCACATATTATTGGCATTATTGTTTGTGTTATTTTTTTATTGATAAATTATTTTGGAGTTAAAAAAGCAGGAAGAATACAGGTTATTTTAGTTTCAATTTTGTTTCTTATTTTGATTTTCTATATTTTGTACGGTTTAAAACATATTAATGTAAATTTTTATGCACCTTTTGTAAAAGGCAATTTCCAAAATATATTTTCAACAGCAGGTTTTATTTTTGTTTCCTATGGAGGTTTGCTGAAAGTTGCAAGCCTTGCAGAAGAGGTGGAAGATTCAAAAAAATTACCAAAAGGAATGCTACTTGCAATGGGAATTATCTGTGTTGTATATACTCTGTTAGTATTTGTAACAGTTGGATTAATACCAGGTAACAAACTAATGAGTAGTATTACTCCAATATCTGATGGTGGTGCTGTGATACTTGGAGAAAAAGGCAAAATTTTGCTTTCAATTGCTGCTATTATTGGTTTTGTATCTGCTGCAAATGTTGGAATAATGTCTGCATCTCGTTATCCATATGCATTAAGCAAAGATAAAATGTTTCCTGAAATATTTTCTGTGGTTTCAAAAAGGTTTAAAACTCCATATTTATCAATTTTAGCAACAGGTGTTTTAATTATTTTAAGTCTCTTTTTAAAACTTGATATTTTAGTTGAAGTAGCATCAACCTCACTTATTCTTACTTATATACTGGCAAATATCTCAGTTATAATAATGAGAGAAAGTAAGCTTATAAACTACAATCCTCAATTTAAAGCGTATTTTTATCCATACCTTCAAATAGCTGGGATATTAATCTATATTTTTTTAATTTTTGAAATTGGGCATGAAGCATTGTTTGCAACTTTAATATTTGTTTTAGCAAGTATTGTAATATATTTTTTCTATGGAAGGAAGAGAAAGCAGAAAGAATTTGCATTGCTTCATGTAGTTGAGAGAATTTTAAATAGAAAGATTACAGGAGTTAGGTTAGAAAAAGAGCTAAGAAAGATTTTACTTGAAAGAGATTCTATAAAAGAGGATAGGTTTGATAAATTAGTTAAAAAATCATTAACATTGGACATTTCTGAAAAAATAGATTATAAAGAATTATATAAAATGGTTTCCAGAAAACTTGCAAAACGAATTAATCTTTCAGAAGAGGAGATTTTTAAATTATTAATGGATAAAGAGGATAGATACAGCAGTGTTCTTGGTAACAATCTCGCAATACCACATATTATCATAAATGGCGAAAATATTTTTGACATGGTGCTTGTAAGAGCAAAAGAGGGAGTAGAATTTCCAGATGGAAAGTTAATAAATGTGATTTTTATATTAATAGGCACCCTTGATGAGCGGCATTTTCATTTACAGGCACTATCTGCAATAGCACAGGTTATTAATGATAAACATTTTCTTGAAAGATGGCTCAATGGTAAAGATGAAAAAGTTTTAAAAGATATAGTTTTATTAAGTAAAAGAGAAAGGATTAATGGTTAAATGGCAACAAAATATGAAATTATTTTAGGTGAAATTGGTAAAGAAACCATTAATGATTTATTAGCACAGGATAAGCCTTTTACTATTTTTAACTTTCTTGATGTATATTTTAGTAAAGTTTCCAAACATCATGAAAAAGAAGCCCTCTATCGGTTTATTCATTCAAATGATTATAATTTTTTATTTTTTAAAGAAATGCTTTTACAAATTTTCAAATATTATCCAGAAATAAAATCAGAGCTTGCGCCACTTGTTACAGAGTTTGAAGCAGAGTATCCATTAACAGAGAGAGCTTTTAATAAGCTTTCTAAAAAAACAGAGAAAATAGCCAAAAAATTAGGAGAATACAGATTTGAAGACGTTTTAAAAGAATTTTTTTATATAGTTTTAAAATTTGTTAAAAAGAATTTTGATATTAAAGAAGTTGAAAAAGAGTTTTCTATTCTTGAAAAAGATATTAAGAAAAGTAGTAGTGTTAAAGATTTCAAGCAGGTTTTAAAAGAGCTTCAAAAAACCTTAAATCATATTACCAAAGAGAATAAAGGTTCTTTTCTCTCATCCCTATTTGGTAAATCAGGTAGTAATGAATCTAAAGATGATAAAGGTGTAGTAAAAGAGAAAAAAAGCTATTCTTCAATGGAAGATGACTTAACAGAGCCTTTGAAAGAGATTATATACCTTTTTGTTAAAAATATAGAAGGTTTCCTTGAATTTGACGAGGCTATTAGAAATAAAATCTCATTATTGGAAGAGCAGGTAAAATCTCTTAACACTTTAAAGGAAATTAAAAGCTTTAAAAAATTAGTTAAAGAGATATTTTTTAAACTTGAATTTATTAAAAACTCTATTGAAAAAGAAAAAGAGGAATTAAAAGATATAATATTCTTAATGGCAGATAGCCTCAAAAACTTTGTTGGTGATAGTAGCGCTTATGGTAAAGAACTTGATGAATTTATTGAAAAATTGAAGAAAACAGATGATATAGATGAGATTAAAAAGCTTAAATATGAAATAATTCAGGCAACAATGACTATTAAAGATAGAACAGACAAATTTAAAAAAGCAATTTCAAGTGCTAATAAGAAAATTTTGGAAGCACAGGAAAAGATTAAAAAACTTGAAACAGAGTTAGAAGCAACCAAGGAGAAAGCTCTCTATGACGGCCTTACCAAAGCTTACAATAGATTTGTTTTTGAAGACAGAATAGTTAAAGAGGTTGAAAAAGCAAAGAGAGAGGATAAAAATTTGCATTTAATTATGCTTGATATTGACCATTTTAAAAGAATCAATGATACTTATGGTCACCAAACAGGTGATATGGTGTTGAAAATTTTATCATCTCAAATTAAAAAAGTTATTAGAGATATTGATTTTTTTGCAAGATATGGAGGAGAAGAATTTGCCCTTCTTTTACCAGAGTTAAGTGATGAGCTTGCTAAAAATGTTGGTGAGAGAATTAGAAAAAAAATAGAAAAGACAAAATTTATTTACAATAAAAAAGAGGTTAAAGTGACAATTAGTATAGGTCTTACAAAGCTTAGGAAAGATGATAGTGTTAAAACATTTATTGAGCGAGCTGACAAAGCATTGTATGAAGCTAAAAATAGTGGTAGAAATAGAGTAGTTTTCAAATAATTATGGTTCATCTATTCCAGCCTAAATTATTAAATGGCCATTTTGGTGATCCTGTTGTTGTTGTATCACTTTTTGGTAAAAGTAATATTTACTTAATTGATCTTGGTGACATTTCAAGATTATCTAATAAAGATGTTTTAAAAATTGATAAAATTTTTATAAGTCACACACATATGGACCACTTTTATGGGTTTGATAGAGTTTTAAGGACATTTCTTGGTAAAGAAAAAGTTTTAAAGATTTATGGTCCTAAAAATATAATAAAAAATGTTAAAGGCAAGTTAGAAGGATATACGTGGAATTTAGTTGAAAATTATTCAACGAATTTTATAATAGAAGTTTTTGAAATTCTTACAACTAAAATTAAAAAAGCAAGGTTTCAATGTAAAAAGAAATTTAAAATTGAAGAGCTTAACTCTGAAAAATATAAAAAAAACATTATAATAAAAGAGAATGACCATCAAATCAGGGCAATTATATTAAATCATAAAACTCCATCAATTTCATATATTTTAGAAGAGGATTACCATATTAATATTTTAAAAGAGGAGTTAAAAAAATTAGGGTTATCAACTGGAAAATGGTTAAGTGAATTAAAGGCATTGATTTATCAAAATAAATTAAACAGTAAAATAGATTTTAAGGGAAAAAAGTATTTAGTGAAGTTCTTGAAAAATAAAATTACTAAAATCACTCCTGGTTATAAAATTGTGTATATAACTGATATTATTTTTTCAAAGGAGAATATAAAAAAAATAAAACCACTTATAAAAGATACAACATTTTTGTTCATAGAGTCACCATTTTTAAATAAAGAAAAGCAGAGAGCAAGGGAGCGATTCCATTTAACAGCAAAGCAGGCAGGATATATTGCAAAGATTGCAAATGCCAAAAAAAGTATACTGTTTCATGTTTCGCCAATACATACTGGTGAGTATCCTCTTATTTTAAAAGAGTTTAATTCTGTGAGGAAAAGGTAGTAACTTCAACTATATTAATTTCACTTTTTAGATTCTCCATTAGTAGTTCAAACTCTTTAATGAAAAATGGAGAAACTGTTATTTTTATTATTGCTTTATATGCATCAATGGTAGTTACAAAACCAATAGTTTCGTAACTTTCTATAATAAAATTGACAAAATATATTTCTTTGCGTGGTATAATGAAAAATCTATCAATAGATTTAAAATTAATTTCTTTTGAATTTTCTAACTTTTCCATTTACACCTTTCCTGATAATAAAAAATTAATAATTAATTTAGTAGAAAATTTTAATAAAAAAAGCAAGCAATATATTGGAAGGGGCAATGTTTACATTTACAATAATCTTGTTATAAGAAAATTTAGTCATGGTGGTGTATTAAGGCATTTATTTAAAGATTTTTTTATAAATAAAGATAGATTTATAGATGAATTAAAGCTCACATATATTCTTTTTAAAAATGGTTTTCCCACAATTAAACCAGTTGGTATTTTAATAACAAAAGGGCTTTTACCATTTTTTAAAGGATTTTTGGTTACTGAAAATTTAAACGACTCTGTTGATATAATAAAATTTCTTTTAAATCCAAATAATGAAAATTTAAACAACATTTTCTTTAATATGGGAACTGTTACAAAAAAATTGCATTCGTTTAATATTATTCATGGATACCTTCATTTAAAAAACTTTCTTATAAAAAGTGGAGAAATATTTTTAATTGATTTTGATAAAAGTTTCTTTTCTGATAAAAAAGACGATAAGCTTCATGATATAAAAAGATTTGTTAGGTCCTGCTTTAAATTAAATTATTTTTATAGAGAAAAGATAAAATTAAGCCATATCCAATTATTTTTAAAAGGATATGGCTCCAATGAAAATATAATTAATCAGGTTAAGATTAATTGGTTAAATAAGCTAAGCTGGCAATTGAATAAGCCAAAATATTTAATTACTTAAAACTGCATTAACAATTCCATCTGCGTCAATTCCCTCTATTCTGTATAGAACCTCAGGTTTTGCAGAAGTTGAATAATTTTTTACTCCAAGTTTTACAAGTTTGGTACTAATCTGGTATTCAGCTATTTTGCCTGCAATATGTGCACCAAGCCCTGTATTAATATTATGGTCTTCCACTGTTATAATTAACTTAGTTTTTGCTGCTTCCTCTAATGCGTCCATATCAATTGATAAAGGAGTGGAAAAATTATAAACATTTACATTAATATTTTTCTTTTTTAATATCTCATACGCTTTTAAAGCTTCATTAACAACACTTCCTATTGCAATAATAGAAGCCTTATTCCCACTTCTAAGTTTATCAGCTTTACCATAAACAAATTGATAATTTTCATTAAAAAACTCATTGCCATTTTCATCAAGAATAGTATCTACTTTTGATCTACCCATACCAATGAAAAAATTACCCTTTTCTTTCAATACATATCTAACAGCTCTATCTGTTTGATTGGGGTCAGCTGGAATAATTACTTTAAACCCATAAATATTTGATAAAAGCCCAATATAATCAATATGTTGATGGGTTTTGCCATCTTCTCCAACATTTAATCCAATATGGGTGCAAATTAATTTCAAATTAGTATAATTTATATCATTTAATCTGAGCTGGTTGTAAACTTCATCAACTCCAAAAATTCCAAAATCTGAAAAAATGGATAAAATAGGCATAGTGGAAATAGCTCCAGCTATAGTAGCTGTGTTATGCTCCTGAATACCGCCTTCAAAAAATTGGTCAGGTCTTAATTTACCAAATTCAGCAGTTTTCACTGACCCGGCAAGATCACAATCAAATACAGCAAATTTAATATCAGGATTCTTTTTGCTAATATCTACTAAAGCATTTCCATAGGCGGTTCTATTATCAAGTTTTTTATCTTTAGAATATAAAATAGCTCCATTACTGTTTAAATTTATATCAGGAATTTTAACTTCAATATATCTTTTTAATTCTGGATTTGCTCTCATTTTTTTATATTTATCTATATTATTTTCAATACCAAGCTCTTTTAAGGCAATTTCAAGCTCCTCCTCTTTTATAGCCTGACCATGATACTTTTCCCTATTTTCCATAAAAGAAACACCTTTACCCATTGTGGTATGTGCAAGTATCATAACTGGCTCTTTATTATTTACAGCAAATTTTATTGCATTGAAAATTTCTTTAAAATTATGACCATCTATTTCAATTACTTTCCATCCATCTGATTCATAGTTTGATTTAATATTCTGTGGCATTACTTTATGAATTGAACCAGATATCTGCAATTGATTATAATCAATAATTGCTGTTAAATTGTCCAGATTATATTTTTTGGCAAATCTTCTTGCTTCTGATATTTGTCCCTTTTGTTGCTCTCCGTCTCCCATAACAACAAACACATGCTTGTTGATTCCAAGAATTTTATTTCCAAGTGCAAATCCACAACCTGCAGAAAGACCCTGACCAAGATTACCGGTGGTCCATTCAACACCTGGAACTTCTCTTTCAATATGGCCTTCAAAAATAGAATTTTCCAGTCTGAAGTATGCAATTGCTTCATCTATATTAAAAAAGCCAAGTCTTCCAAGAGCAGAATACACTCCTGGTGAAGTATGACCATGGCTAATTACTATTCTATCTCTATTAAGTTGAGAAAAATTTTCAGGTGAAAAATCTGCAAATGAATATAGGGTGAGGTATATGTCAATTGAAGACATAGAGCCACCAGGATGTCCACAACCAGCAAGGGTTGTCATTTTAAGAATATCACCTCTGCATAGTTTCCCAAGATTTTGAAGGCGTTTAATATCTTTTTCTGTTATTTCATAATTTCTAAAATTTTCCATAAAACATTACTCCTCTTTAAAACAATTATTATTTTTTATGCAATCTTTAACTTTTTCAAATATTTCATATGGATCATCAACAATTGAAAAAATATCTAAATCTTCTTTGTTAATAAAATTATTAAATAGAATAGTATCCTTCATCCATTTTAACAAACCACTCCAATATTCACTGCCAACAAGAATTATAGGAAAAGGTTTTATTTTATGTGTCTGTATTAATGTAATTGCTTCTGAGAATTCATCTAATGTTCCAAAACCTCCCGGGAAAATAATATATGACCAACCATATTTAAGCAACATTAATTTTCTTACAAAAAAATACCTGAAATTTATTGTAAGATTGGTATATGGATTAGGTTTTTGCTCCATAGGAAGCTCAATATTTAATCCTACAGAAACACCACTATTTTCAAAAGCTCCTCTATTTGCAGCTTCCATAATTCCTGGGCCACCACCAGTAATAACAGGTATATCATTTTCTGCAAATAGTTTACCTAAGAACCTTGCTTTCTGATAATATACATCACTTTCTTTTACACGTGCTGAGCCAAAAATCGTCACTGCTTTATCAAGTTTAGAAAGATCATCGAATCCTTCTACAAGCTCTGACATTATTCTGAAAATTCTCCACGTGTCATTAATTTTAATATTATCAATTAAATATTGTTCCTGATTTATAAATTTTATCTTCTTTGACATGATTAATCCTTTTTATAACAAAGTTTCATCTTCTATTATACCTTTTGCAAGTAACTCTAAAATTTCATTTTCTGTTAAATGCTCTTTTAATTTTTCTTCTGCAATAAATAGCCTACTTTCAGAAACATTTTCAATTTTTTCTTTTAGCTTTTCTTCAAGTGCTGTAATATCATTGATTTTCAATAAATTATCAGCCATTTAAAAACCTATTACTATAAATTAAAAATCACCCTGAAAACAGGGTGACTTATTCTGGAAGAGAATAGTAACAACGTTTGGGAACTATAATTTTACCTTCCTGTTTTAGCTTTTTAATAATTTTGGAAAGCTCTTTTTTGTCAATGCCTGTTTCTTCTGCTATTTCACCTGGCCTTGCAGGTTTTCCTAACTTTTTAAAAGCATCAAGAACCAATTTTTCCTTTTCTTCCATTTTGCACCTCCTGATAAAAAATTATATATGTGACAAAATTTTTTCAATAAGCCCCTCTATTGTAAATTTTTCAGCTTCTATATCTGGAGTTAAACCATATTCAGCAATTGTCTGAGATGTAATGGGACCAATGCTTGCAATTTTAACATTTTTTAATAAGTCTTTTATATTGATATCATTGAACATTTCCATAAAATTTTTAACAGTTGATGAGCTTGTAAAAGTAATGTAATCTAATTTATTATTCTGTAAGTAGTGAAGAGCTTCTTCTCTGTTAATATCAGGCATAACTGTTTTATAAACAGTAATTATATCAATTATTCCACCTTTTTCTTTTATTTTTTCAGGTAATATCTCCCGTGCAACTTTTGCTCGAGGGAGCAAAAATTTTTTCCCCTTAATTCCCTCTTTTTCTAAAGATTCAATTACATACTCTGCTTGATATTTTTCTGGTATAACATCAGGGTAAATTCCAAACTCTTTAAAAGTTTTAGCTGTTTTTGGGCCAATTGCACATATTTTGATATTGTATAATTCTCTAACATCTTTTTTATGATAATATAGTCTTTTGAAAAATAACTTTACCCCATTGACACTTGTAAAAATTAGCCAATTATATGTTCTTAAATTTTTAATTGCATTGTCTATTTCTGTAAAATCATCTGGCTCAACTATTTCAATTGTGGGAAACTCAATAACATTAGCACCAAGCAATGTTAGCTTTTCTGATAGAGAGCTTGCCTGCTCCCTTGCACGAGTAATAATAATATTTTTCCCAAAAAGTGGTTTTTTATCAAACCATCTCAACATATTTCTCAAATTTACTACTTCTCCAACTACTATAATTGCTGGAGCAGTAAGCTTTGCTTCATTTACCTTTTGAACGATATTTCTAAGGGTTCCAACAACTGTTTGTTGAATTGGCAAAGTGCCCCATCTTATAAGAGCAATGGGAGTGTCAGGGCTTCTTCCATTATTAATAAGATTTTCCACAATATTGGGTAAATTTTTAACACCCATATAAAAAACTATTGTGCCAACACCTGTTGATATTTTATCCCAGTGAATTTTGGAATATTCAGAATCATCTCTTTCATGTCCTGTTATAAAAGCAACTGTTGAAGTAAAGTCTCTATGAGTTAATGGAATTCCTGCATAAGCAGTTGCTCCAGCAGCAGCTGTTATTCCTGGCACAATCTCAAACTCTATACCTGCTTTTACCAGTTCCTCTGCTTCTTCTCCACCTCTCCCAAAAATGTATGGGTCACCACCTTTTAGTCTGGTAACAATGTGTCCCTGAAGAGCTTTTTCTAATAGAAGTTTATTAATTTCAGGCTGTTTTAAAGTGTGACAACTACCTTTTTTACCAACATAAATTTTTTCTGCACTATCTTTACAAAAATTTAAAAATTTTTTATTAGCAAGAAAATCGTATATAATAACATCAGCTTCTTTAATACACTGCACAGCTTTTAATGTAATTAAATCTTCAGCTCCTGGGCCTGCACCTACAAGATAAACTTTACCTCTGTTCATTTACTCTCCTTTGTTAAGTTTAAATTGAGCAATTATATACTTCATCAAGTATCTCTTTGCCACCTGCATTTAGAATATTTTCAGCAAGTTTTACACCTAATTCTTTGTATTCTGACACATCTCCACTTATTTCAGATTTAATAAATTTTTTACCATCAACACTTGCTACAAACCCTTTTAAATTTAAGGTATTGTTTTCTATTTTTCCGTAACACCCTATTGGCACCTGACAACCACCTTCAAGAGTTTTTAAAAAAGCTCTTTCAGCTTCAACTTCAAAAAATGTATTATTATCTTTTAGAAAAGATACTAATTTTAGGATTTCTTCATCATTTCTTCTAATTTCAATGCCAAGTGCACCTTGACCAATTGCAGGAATCATATAAGAAATATCAAGGTATTGAGTTATTCTGTTTTCAAATCCCATTCTTTTTAAACCTGCTGCTGCAAGGATAATAGCATCAAATTCACCTCTGTCAAGTTTTTTTAATCTTGTATCCACATTTCCTCTTAAATCTTTTATTTTTAAGTTGCTTTTTAAATTAATAAGCTGAGATTTTCTTCTTAAACTACTTGTGCCAATAATGCTTTTAGAAGGTAACTCATTTAATTTCAAACCTCCTCTTGAAACAAGAGCATCTCTGTAATCCTCTCTTTTGGTAATTACAGGAAGATAAAGACCATCTGGAAAAAATGTTGGCACATCTTTCATACTATGAACAGCAAGGTCAACATCCTTTTTTAAAAGAGCATCTTCTATCTCTTTTACAAAAAGCCCTTTCCCTCCCACCATTGCAAGAGGAACATCAAGTATTTTATCACCTTTTGTTTTAATTATTTTTAGTTCCACATTTATATGATTATGCTTTTTTTCAATTTCGGCTTTAATAAAATTTGCCTGCCATAGTGCCAACTTACTTCCACGAGTACCTATTTTTACTGTTTTCAAAATGCTTCTCCTGAAATTTATTTTAGCTCAAATAGCTTTTTTACAGCATCTCCAAAATAGCTATTATCTGGATTTTTCTTTAAATTAACCATAGGTTTATGTAAAATTTTGTTTACTATTGAATGGGTGAGATATTCTATCATCTCTTTTTCTTTATCATTAACACCATTTAACTTTGATATAATTTTATCTGTTTCTTTTTTTCTAATTGCTTCAAAGTGTTCTCTAAGTTGAACAATTACAGGTACAACATCAAGTGAGCCAATCCACTCCATAAATACATCAACTTCCTGGGATACAATAATTTCTGCTTTTTCTGCTTCATTTTGCCTTTCTTCTCTGTTCCTTTCAACCACAGTGCGTAAATCATCTATATCATAAAGGTAAATACCATCAATATCATTGATTTTAGGGTCGATATCTCTTGGTACAGCAATATCAATCATAAATATAGGTTTATATTTTCTAATTTTTATAACTTGTTTAACATCATCATAATGTAATATATAGTGTGGTGCTCCTGTGGAACTAATAACTATGTCTATTTTTTCAAGAAATAAGTTTATATTTTCAAATGCAATTGCATTGCCATTAAATTCTCTTGCAAGTGATTCAGCTCTTTCAAAAGTCCTATTTGCAACAAAGATTTCATTGGCACCATTAGCAAGAAGATGCCTTGCTGCAAGTTCGCACATTTCACCAGCACCTATTAGCATAATTTTTTTATTATTTAATGTATCAAAAATTTTTTTAGCAAGCTCAACTGCTGCAAAGCTTATTGATACAGCACTACTTGAAATCTCTGTTTCTGTTCTAACTTTTTTAGCAACAAAAAAAGCTTTGTGTAATAATTTGTTGAGAATATTTTTGGTGGTTCTAACATCTGTAGCAATTCTGTAGGCATCTTTTAATTGTCCAAGAATTTGAGGCTCTCCAAGAACCATTGAGTCAAGGCTTGCTCCAACTCTGAAAATGTGCCTGACCGCATCTCTGTTAAAATAAAAGTAAAGATAGTCTAAAAAATTTTTAATATCTATATTATGGAATTCAGCTATAAAGCTTAATATATCATTTTTTACTTGTTCTTCCTTAGCATTAGTAACAGCATAAATTTCAACTCTATTGCATGTAGACAAAATTATACATTCATCAACATGCTCTTTTGAGTGTAATGATTTAAGAGCCTTTTTTAAAACATTCTCCTGAAAAGCTATTTTTTCTCTTATTTCAACAGGTGCTATTTTATGATTAAGTCCAACAACAATTAAGTTCATAATCTTTAAAAGCTCCTATTAACAGATAATAACATGAATATAAATCTCTTATTTAAATTTAAAAATTTTTTACCTGACAGCATAAGAATGTAAGCCTGGAAGTAAAAGATTTACTCCTAAAAATGTAAATACAACAACTGCAAAACCTATAATTGAAAATATCGCTCCTCTTTTGCCTCTCCACCCAGTGTTTAACCTGCCGTGAAGAAGTGCTGCATATAAAAACCATGTAATCAGTGACCATGTTTCCTTGGGGTCCCAGCTCCAATATGAGCCCCATGCAGAGGAAGCCCATAGAGAGCCTGTAATTATTCCAAGTGTAAGCAAGGGGAAGCCTATGGTGAGGCATTTATAATTTAAAGAGTCAAGAGCTTCAAGAGAGGGGAGTTTAAAAAAACTCTCTGAAAGCTTTTTCTCTTTTAATTTTTTAAATTGAATTAAATAAAGGATACTTACAGCAAAAGAGATTGCAAAAATACCATTCCCAAGAAATGCAAAAAATACATGTATTGGAAGCCAAAAGCTGTTTAGCACAGGAGGTAAGGAAACAACATTGTCAGGTAACAAGCATGAGATAAACATAAGGATAGATATAATAATAGTGGAAAAAATAGAAATTCCTTTTACTTTGTATCTGTAATCAATTATTATTTGGAATAAAGCAATTATAAGAGCAAAAAATGAAAGTGATTCAAATAAAGTTGTAACAGGGAAATATCCACATTTTAACCATCTACCAAAAAAGCTGATACAATGAATACCAAAAGCAATTATAAAAAATTTCCTTGAAATGTTAAGATTTTTTTCATTAAATTTACAAAAATAGATAATAATTTCAATAGTTGAAATAATATAAAATATCGTTGCCAAGTAAAATAAAATCATAGGAATATTCATTTTAAAACCCATCTAAAGAAAAACCAAAAATTTTTTCTATTTTGGCATTAATTGCATCTCTGTTTCTATTTTTTATATCATTTAAAACATTAGTATCAATAAATTTGTAAAAAAGCTCTCTATTAATATCAGACGTTTCATTTATAGTCAATTGCTTTTCTCTAATTTTACCCATTATATTGATAAGCTCTTCATACTCCTTTTCAATACATTTATCAATTTTCGTTTTTACAATTTTTGCAATAGCAGGGCTTTTACCATTTGTGGAAATTGCAATTTTCAAATCTCCTCTTCTAATAACAGAAGGTATAGTAAAATCACATAATTGCGGATGTGTTACCACATTGACAAGGCAGTTTAATTCTTTGGCATCATAATAAACTTTTTCATTTAACTTTTTACTATTTGTACAAATAAAAATCAGGGAATGTTTTTTTAAATATTTCTTATTATATTTATCATGGATAAGAGTTATTTTATTTTGTAAATTTAATAATTTTTCACTAAATTTATCACTGATAACTGTAATTTTATCAGTGTATTCAATAAGATTTAAGACTTTTCTCTCGGCAACCTTACCTCCTCCAATAATAAAGCAATGTTTTTCTTTTAAATTTAGATTAACAGGAAAGTAATTCATCAGATTCCTTTAAAATTTTAAATTCTATATTTTCTCTATAATCTTTTTTAACAAATTCTTTTATTTTTTCAAATATATTTTTGGTAATTTTAGAATTATTTTTTAATATTAATGCTGACACTGGGCCCGGGTAGTTGGATGTTATAATAAGGTAGAAATTGTTGCTTTTTTTAAAAAGCTTTTGAAAATTTTCACTATCTATCTTATTTCTACCTATTATTAGAAAACAGTTGTCTATATTAAAAACTCTCCCAAATTTTATTAATTCAAAATAGATTTCTTCAAATTTTTCAATACTATTTTCCAAAAAAGAGTATAGTTTTATCAATTTTTCACAATATGTGGGCTCAGTAAGCAAACATCCACCAGCAGGTGTGGGAATTGGTTCAATGTTAAACTCTTTTGCAAGTTCAATCTGATTTTTTCTTCCTCTACCTTTAAAATTATAAAAAACTTCACCTTCAATTTTAGCTGAGTGAAAATAAGATAGAGGTCTTAAAATTTTCCCTTTTAAATTGGAGTATTTTTCAAGTAGGTTAATTGTGTCAGTTTTTTGTGAAAATGGTCGTTGTCCTATTACTTCTCCTGTTGCAATTAAATCAAACCCATTTTTAACAAAAATTTCCTCAGCCTTTTTATAAAAGAGGAGTT
This sequence comes from uncultured bacterium, assembly GCA_964543655.1. Classification (GTDB taxonomy): domain Bacteria; phylum DYJV01; class DYJV01; order DYJV01; family DYJV01; genus CAZBLP01. The sequence continues at coordinate 733 of CAZIZE010000064.1, read as the reverse complement.
TACAATCAAGGCAGGGATTTAAATTCTTACCAAAACCGAATTGTGGATTGATTAATATTTTTTTGTAATCATTCCAGATGTCTATAACATGGATAAGTATATTATACTTTTTTTTATAAAATTCTTTATACTTTTCTATATCCTGTATGTGCAAAAATGGAGTATAAAATTGTACTGCTTTTACAGTGTAATTTTTTTGCTCTAAAATTTTGTAACATAATATGCTGTCAAGCCCACCTGAAAATAGTAGCAATATTTTCATATACAGATTTTACTATAGAGAATATAATACTTGTGTACCATTAATAGTGTAAAAAATTATATCATCTTTCCCATCATTATTTTTATCTTCTACTTCTAAAGCTACTCCATCTATTATTTGATTATTATTAAACCAGTTTTTTTGTTCAGCTGTAAGAGGAATGAAGTTAAAATCTGGTAACACTTTAATTTCACCACCAGATTGGGAGCTAATAGTTGTAATACCAGTACTTCTATCGATTGAATAACTTAACCCAAGTGAATCTATAACTTTTTCAAATAAATCTATTTCATGTATAAAAGGTGTTAAATTTTGAGATGTCCCATCTGCATAATTAACAAGCAACTGAAAGGATGTGGATGATGGATCTCTGCCAGTTACTGAAAAAGTAACACTCCCAATACTAAAAGAAGGGTTTTGTTTTATTAAATATGAGAATGAGCAAGTAAAAGTTCTATTATCTAAAGTTAA